>JAOPWT010000183.1 GCA_025965555.1 Mycobacterium sp. | reverse complement strand
TCGAGGATCTCGGGGATGAAGTTGGCGCCGATACCTTGGATCTTGTGTGGTCCGGCATCACCGCCGTTGAGGATCGGGGAATCCACCGGTTCGACGCCGATGATCTGCACGTCGGGCTTGCGCGCCTTGAGGTTTCGCCCGACGCCGGTGATGGTGCCGCCGGTGCCGATGCCCGCGACGAAGATGTCGATCTTGCCGTCGGTGTCGTCCCAGACCTCGTTGCCGGTCGTCTTATCGTGGATCGCGGGGTTGGCGGGGTTGGCGAACTGATCGGCCGCGACGGCGTTCTCGGTCTTGGCGATGATCTGCTTGGCCTTCGCGACGGCGCCCGCCATGCCCTCCGACCCCGGCGTCAGGACGATCTCGGCGCCGAAGGCACGCAACATCACCCGGCGCTCGGTGGACATCGTCTCCGGCATGGTGAGGATGACCTTGTAGCCGCGGGCCGCGCCGACCATCGCCAAGGCGATCCCGGTGTTGCCGCTTGTGGCCTCGACGATGGTGCCGCCGGGCCGTAACGCTCCCGACTGCTCGGCGGCGTCGATGATGGCAACCCCGATGCGGTCCTTGACGCTGTTGGCCGGGTTGTAGAACTCGAGCTTCACCACGACCTGCGCATCGAGTCCCTCGGTCAGCCGGTTCAACCGGACGAGGGGCGTGCGCCCGACCAACTCACTGACGTTCTCGTAGATCTTGCCCATGGCTGACCCTTCCTCGTGGGCCGGTGGCACCGGCACCTGGCTGCGAGCACGTTCGAACCATTCCAACACGTCGGCGATGGCCGCGTGGCAACTGGTGCGCTTCAAAGAATCAGGTTGGCCCAAATCATCGGCGTGCCGGACACCCGTCCCTATCGTGGTGTGACGTGGCTTCCCCTACGATTCCGAGAACCCAGACACTCAGCGAACTCTTCGAGAAGATCGCCGAGGATACGCAGCAACGTGAGCAAGACCGTGTCCTTCCGCGGGAGCAGATCAGTTGGCTGCGGGACGCGGGCATCGGACGTCTGCGGCTGCCCACCGAGAGTGGCGGTGCGGGGGCCAGCCTTCCCGAGTTGTTCGGCACCGTCATCGAACTCGCCGCGGCCGACCCGAACGTCGCCCACATTCTTCGCGCTCACTTCGGCTTCGTCGAAGAGCAATTGCACAACCCGGATCGCGTTGCCAGTCAGCGGTGGTTGGGCCTGGTGGCCGACGGCAAGCTCTTCGGCAACGCCGTCAGCGAGCAAGGCAGTCGGCCGGTGGGACGCCAGGCGGGCGCGACGAATCTGGACACCGTGCTGACCCCGGACGGCGAGGCAGGGTTCCGTCTCGACGGCGTGAAGTTCTACTCGACCGGAACACTGTTCTCGGACTGGGTCAACGTGCAGGCACTCGACACCGACGGGGCCTCGTACCGCGTCACCGTTCCCGTGGATCGCGCGGGCGTCACGGTCGACGATGACTGGGATGGCTTCGGCCAACGCCTCACCGGCACCGGCACCACGCGGTTCGACGGTGTCTACGTGTACGCCGACGAGGCGCAACGGATCGAGGCCCTCGACATCGAGGCCGGCCCGACGTACTACGGCGCGTTCTATCAGCTGTATCTGCAGGCGCTCACCGCCGGTGTGCTTGCGGCGATCCGGTCCGATGCAGTGGCACTGACCCGCCGACGCGAGCGGAACTTCAGCCATGCGAGCCATCCGCTGCCCGCCTCGGATCCGCAGGTACTCCAGGTGGTCGGCGAGATCGCCTCGGACGCCTTCGCGGCTCGAGCCATCGTGCTGACCGCCGCGCAGGCCCTGCAAGCCGCCTCCGACAGCGAGGCAGGCGGCGTGTTCGATGCCGGGGCGGCGCACGGCGCCCAGGTCGCTGCCGCACAGGCCAAGGTCGCCGTGGACCGCTTCTCCTATGCGGCGGCGGCACGGCTGCTCGACGTGGGCGGCGCCTCGGCGACCCAGCTGCGTTACGGTCACGATCGGCACTGGCGCAACATCCGGACCATATCGACGCACAACCCGACGTTCCTCAAGGCGACCGCGATCGGATCACTGCTGGTCAACGGGACGCCCTTCCCCCAGAACGGATTCTTCTAGACCATGAGCGCGGTAGTAGTCGTAGGCAATCCCAAACCCCTGTCCCGGACCAGGGCCGCCGCCGAACTGGTCGCCACCAAGCTGACCGGCTCGGCACCGACGCACGTCATCGACGTCGTCGACCTCGGCGCAGGCCTACTGGGCTGGGGAGATCCAAAGGTGGCCGAGGCCAAGGAGATCGTCAAGTCCGCCGACCTGCTGGTGGTCGCCTCCCCCACCTACAAGGCCACCTACACCGGCCTGTTGAAGCTGTTCCTCGATCAGTTCGGGGCGGGCGAGCTTGGGCAGATTCCGACATTCCCGCTCATGCTCGGCGGGTCGCTCGCGCACGCGTTGGCCCCCGAACTCACCCTGCGCCCGGTGCTCGTCGAGATCGGCGCCAGCGTGCCTGCGCGGTCGCTTTACCTGCTCGACTCCGATTACGAGACGTCCCGGGAGCTCGACGCATGGCTCGAGATCGCCCGCCGCTACGTTCCTGGACATCGGTAGGCAAGAGTCGACACTGAACTCGAGAGGACACCATGGAAGCCTGGGACGCGATCCGCGCGAGGAGGAACGTTCGCAGCTATCTACCGGATCCGGTGCCGCAGAGCGATCTCGACCGGATCGCCGAAGCGGGATGGCGGGCCCCTTCTGCATCCAACCGTCAGCACTGGGACTTCATCATCGTCACCGACCGTCGTCAGCTCGAGGACCTCTCGACGGTGTGGCGCGGCGCCGGCCACATCGCAGGTGCTCCCGCCGCGATCGCGTTGGTGGTTCCCGAACCGCCCGATGACCGAACCCGGTTCATCGACCAGTACGACCTGGGGCAGGCCACGCTCGCGATGACCATCGCCGCGACCGACCTGGGCATCGGGACCGGCCATTCGTCGGTGGGCGACCAGGACCGGGCGCGCGACATACTCGGCGTACCCGACGATCACGTCGTCTCGTATCTCCTGGGCGTCGGCTATCCGGCAGACCGCCCACTGAAACCCATCGCCAACCCCGACCGCAGGCCCTTCGCAGAGGTCGTTCACCACGGTCGCTGGTGAGCACCGCGACGAACCCCCGGCGTCCGAATCGCGATGATCGCAACCATCAGTGGGCCGTCCCACGGGCATTAGCGTCGGCACATCGTGTCGTCGGCCTCCCGCCGACGATATCTATGCTCCGCGCAGCTGGTCTGCCCAAAGGAGGGTTCACCGTGACGAATCGAGTCGATGAATCGGGTGCCGCTGCGGCGGAGGGTGATTCGGCGCCAGGAAGTCCACACCCCGATCACCGTTCGCCGCATCTCGCGTCCGGCCTCGACACCGTTATCGTCGCGGTGTTCATCGTGGCAGGGCTGATCCTCGGACTGGACCCGGTCACGCAGTTCTACACGTGGCTGGCAGGCATCTCCACGGTCGGCATCGTGATCCTGCTCATCGCGACCAGCGTTGCGGTCCTCGCCTTCTTCGCCAGGCGTGCACGCGCCGGGGAGCTGGAGCTTTCGGTGTGGCGTGTCTTCGTCGCCCCCGGCGTGGGACTTCTCGGGCTGGTGGCCGTGTTCTGGTTGATCCTGCAGAACCTGCCCAGTCTGGTCGGCAACTCGACCCCCGTGGCGATCGGCGCGGTCGCGCTGCTGGTGGTCGTCTTCGCGCTGGGTGCCGTCATCGCCGCCCGACGACCCCAGGTCACCCTGGACGTGACGTGACGGCACTGCCCGCCGAGCCTTCACGTGGCGGCGTCGAGGTGTCGGTGGTCGAGACCTCCGGGCTCGGAGACCGCAGTTACCTCATCAGCGGCGGCGGTGTCGCGGTGGTGGTGGACCCCCAGCGCGACATCGATCGGGTGCTCGACATCGTCGACGGACGCGGCGAGCGCGTCACCCACGTCCTCGAAACCCACGTGCACAACGACTACGTGTCGGGCGGACTCGCCCTGTCCCGAGCGACGGGCGCGGAGTACGTGGTGCCCGCCGGTGACGAATTGGATTACCCGGCAAGGCGTGTCACCGATGGTGACGTCATCGACGCCGACGCGTTCACCCTCCGTGCCGTGCACACCCCCGGGCACACCGAGCACCACACCAGTTACGTGCTCGTCGACGGTGAGGGACACACCGTCGGCGTCTTCTCCGGCGGGTCGATGCTGTTCGACGCGACCGGCCGCACCGACCTGGTCGGACCCGAGCACACCCGGTCGCTGACCGTCGCGCAGTACCACTCCGTGCGACGGCTTGCCGACGAATTGCCAGGCGCTGCTTCACTGTTCCCCACCCACGGCTTCGGCAGCTTCTGCGCCGCGGGCACCGCGGGTCGAGACGCGTCCACGATCGACGAGCAACGCGACTCCAACCCTGCCCTGACGCAGGACGAGCAGGACTTCGTGGACGACCTGCTGGCCAACCTCGTCGAGTACCCGGCCTACTACGCGCACATGGCGGAGATCAACGCCGCCGGACCCTCGGAGGTCGACCTCTCCGTCCCGCAACCCGTGGACGCCGACGAGTTGCGTCGCCGCATCGAGGCTGGCGAATGGGTCATCGACCTCCGGCACCGGACCGCATTCGCCGCGGGACACCTGCGCGGCAGCCTCGGCTTCGAATTGTCCGACTCGTTCGTCACCTACCTCGGCTGGTTGTACCACTGGGGTTCACCGCTCACCCTGGTCGGCGATGACGAAGCCCAGATTGCCGATGCCACCAGAGAACTCGTTCGCATCGGCATCGACGACGACGTCACCGGTTCCGCGACCGTCGCCGAATCCGCGTGGGGCGGGATCGACGGGTTGGCGAGCTACCCGGTGGCCGACTTCGCGGCGCTCGCCGCGACGGCCGACAGCCCTGACCGCCAGATCCTCGACGTCCGTCGGGCCGACGAGTATTCCGCCGGGCATCTCTCCGGTGCGGTGAACATCCCGGTCCACGAACTGCTGGAACGCGCTGGCGAACTCGACGGCGCAGAGATCTGGGTGCACTGCGCCAGCGGCTACCGCGCGTCGGTCGCCGCGTCGCTGCTGGCCAAGACGGGCAGGCAGGTGGTGCTCGTCGACGACGGCTTCGACAACGCGGTCGCGCTCGGTCTCACCGAGTGACCGACTGCCGGAGCTGCCACAGTTCAGATCATGTATTCGAGCTGGAGCTGCTCTTGACCGTCGTCCACGTGCGCGGCCCCGAGCACGGTCTCGGCCACCCGCCTGGCCTGCGAGCGCAATTCCGGCACGGCGATGGTCTCCCAGTAGGTCCCGCGCAGCATCGGGCCCAGCGCGAGCAACCACAGCGACCGCTCACCCTCGGCGTTCAGCACGGTGTGGTCGGAGTCGACCGCGATGCCCATGTCGGTGGCGTCGGGCGCCACCGCGCCGCGGCGCAGCAGATTCTGCAGCAGAACCGATCGCGTCGCGGTGAATCTGGTCGACGGACCGGTCGCATTGATCACCAGATCCCCCGTCAGCGGCTCACCGCTCTCGAGCAGCACCGCGAGCCGGTCCCCCGCCGCCTCGATCTTCCCGATGTTCGCGGCATGGACCTGGAGCTGACCGGTGAGTTGCGAACCGGTGATCTGGGCGTGGATGTCCGGTGCGATGCGGTGCCGGAACACATTCCAGCGGGCGGCATGCTCCGTGGCGAACGCCAGCCGGTCCTCTCGGCTGAAACGATTCCAGATGCGCTGGGTGTACGGACGGAGTTTGTCCACGATGATCGCCGGATTGGCATTGCGGTCGTGCACGATCGCGCAGTGCTCTCCGATGAGCGCGTGGAGCCTCTCGAGTCCCAGCGCAGCGAGATCGACGTCGGCGGGCGGGAATTCGGGATACTCGATGCCGCGGAAGTGCGCATGCGGGAACCACCCGTGCCGCGAGACCGCATGGATGCGCCCCAGCCATCCCACGTCCCTCAGCGTGATGATGGCGTCGACGGCGGACAGGCCCGTCCCGAGGATGACGACGGTGCCATCGTGATGCGGCAGCCGCTGCTCCCACGCCTGCCACGGATTGCCCACCCAACCGGGATGAGACGCCAGCGCTTCGGCGCCGGGTAGGGGTGCCGGCAGCTCGTTGCCGGTGGCAAGCACCACGCGGTCCGCCTCGAGCGCCGATCCGTCGGACAGCCGCACGATGCACCCGGCCGCCAACGGCTCGACGTCCACGGCCTCGCCCTCGACGAATTCCGCTGAAGCCACGGCCAATTCACCAGGGCTCTGCAGATGGTGCTGCACGATGGACCGCAGATAGTCGCCGTAGATCTGACGCGGCGCGAAGCGTTCGCGCAGTTCGATCTCAGGGGTGAGCTCGAACTCCGAACGCATTCGCAACCACTGCAGGAAGTGGCCCGGCTCGTCGGGGAACGCGGACATGTTCCGCGCCGCCACGTTGAGCAGGTATTCGGGACGCCGCAGTCCGTACGCGACTCCGCGGCCCACCGACGCCTGGTCGCTGACGACGACGACGTGCACGGGTCGCTCGCTGAGACGCGCGATGTTGACCGCGCTCATCGCACCGCTGAATCCTCCGCCGACCACGACGATGCGCGTGGGCTTCTGCGCCCCGTTCGATGTCATCGTGTCAGTGAGGTTAGCCGAGTCTCGACACGAGGGCAGCGGGGTCGTAGTCCGCCGTCCGGTTGTACGGCAGCTTGGACAGGGCCGTTCCCATCGCGCAGGTGTTGCTCGCGGCGGCGAAGGTGAGGCCGCCACCGATCGCGGCGGCCAGCCACTTGAGTTTCGGAACCAGGACGCTGCCGACGACGGACGACAGCACGATCGAACCCGCGACGAGGCGCACCTGTCGCTCGATGTCCCAGCGCTCGATCCCGCGGTCGACGTGGAACCCGTTGCCCTCCCACTCGGCGATTCCGCCCTCGAGGACGGCCCCACCGGTCAGGCCCGCGCCACGGAGCACGAGGAGGCGGGGCGGCGTGCCGGAGCTCAGCCGATCACGAAGCTCGGTCGCAGTGATGTGCGCGCTCACGTGTGCACGCCCCACCCGAATACCCGCGACGTCAGCAGCACGAGCCCGAGCGACACCGTCGCGACGACGAGCAGCCCGATCACGGCGACCACCAGTGGGCGCCAACCGGTTCGGGCCAGCTCACGGAAGTTGGTGTTGAGGCCGACGCCGGCGAAGGTGAGCAGGAACGCCCACTTCGAGACGTTCGCGAGGTTGGCGGTCTGGCCCTTGGTGAGCCACCCCGCCGTCGCGATCGCGGACACCGCCAGGAAGCCGAGGACGAACTTCGGGAACTTCTCCCATACGAACGCGGCCTTGGACCTGAACCCTGGCGCGATCTGGTCGGCCTCGCCGCGCGCCGCCCAGTACAGCGCGAACCCGAGGACGACGAATCCGATCAGCGCGTTACGCGTCGACTTGACGAGCACGGCGATCTTGCCCGCCTCCTCCGAGAAGAGGTAGCCGGTCGCGGTGGTCTCCGCGGTGTTGTCCACCGCGAGCCCCGCCCACAGACCGAATTCGTGGTCGCTGAGGCCGATGAGGTGTCCGAGTGGCGGGAGGGTGAACAGCGCGACCGCGCCGAGCGCGAGGATCGCCGCGATCGCGTAGCCGGCGTCGGAGTTGCGCGCCCGGATCGCTCCCTTTGACGCGATGATCGCCGACACCCCGCAGATCGACGTCCCGATCGCCAGGAGCGATCCGAGCTTGCCCGAAAGCCCGAACAATCGGGCGGCCGCGATGATGATGGCTCCCGCCACCGCCATGTCGACCAGGATCTGGATCAGGCTGGTGCCGCCGAGCTTCAGGACGTCGCCGAGCACGAATCGTGAACCGAGGGCCACGATTCCGATCTTCAGCCAGAACTCATAGGTCTGGACGCCCGGCCGGAAGATGCGGTGTACGCCGACGGTGTTGGTGATCAGCAGGCCGATGAGGATGGCCCACAGCACGTACTCGATGTCGGGCACCGTCCAGCCCTCGTGCTTGGCAAGTGCGTTCCACCCGATCTGGGCGTACTTGCCGAGCAGCCCGATCACGATCAGCAGCACCACGCCCGGCACGTAGGCGAGCAGGTTCGTCGTCGGAAAGGTGGCCTCGGAGCGTTCCTCGTCGGAGGCGACGGATGTCGAGCTCATCGGATCACCACGGAATCGTGGGGAGAAGGTTCGCCACGGCGAGCGCGGCGACGGCGCCCGCCACGATCGTCGCCCACCAGTCGACGCCGACACGGGCGTACCACGGCGGCGTGGCCTGCGGCTCGGGGCTGGATTGGGTCACGACACACTCCTCTACACAGACGGATCACAGCGATCCTCGGCCCTGCGTGACCAGCAGACAAGACATCGGATCGCGGTGATCCGGTGAGTCAGAAGTAGCCGCTGCCTGGGAGCCGAGTGCCGCGGAGGTGATACGCGCCGATCGCCTGCGCCTTGTAGCTGGTGGGGTTGTGCGACGCCAGCGTGCGGATGTTGCGCCAGTGCCGGTCCAGCAGGTGAGCCTGCCGGACGACGGACGCGCCGCCGACGTCGAAGATCTGCGATGCCGCCTTCTGCGCCAGCGCGTCGACCACGACCTTGGCGTGAGCCGCCTGCAGCGACGCCTCGTGCGCGAGGGACAGGTCCTTGTCGGTGCCAAGCACGTCGGCCTCGAAGGCCAGCGACAGGGCGTCCGCGGCGGCCAGCACGGTGGCCTCCGAGGCGAACGCCGCGGCGGCGATCTCGCCGATCTCCCGTTGCAGCAGTGGATCATCGGGCGCTGACGGCGTCGGCGCCCATGCGAAGCTGCGGGACCGCTGGTGCACGTGCGCGACGGCATCCGCGCGCAGTGCGCGCAGCACGCCGACCTCGAGTGCGGTCACGTACAGCTGGAAGAACGCCCCGGAGTGGTACAGGGCAGGTGGCTCGGTATCGGCGTCCGGCGGCGCGAATTGCAATGTCTCCTCGGCCGATACGACGACGTCGTCGAAGATCGCGGTGCCGGTGCCGGTGGCGCGCTGGCCCATCCCGTCCCAGTCGTCGAGCACCGTCACGCCTGCCCGATCGGTCGGTACCAGCACGATCACCGTCGCGCCTTCGGGGTTGCTCGCCAGCACCTCGGCGTAGTCGGCGTACAGCGTTCCGGTGGTGAAGTACTTCTTGCCGTTGAGCCGGAATCCACTGCCGTCCTCGGTCAGTTTGGTCTGCCAGGTGAAGGCGCCCGCGGGTGTCGATCCGAGTTCTGTCGAGGCGTTGCCGACGATCTTCCCGCTCAGCGCCAGTTCGGTGACCCGACTGCGCTGTTCGCCGCCCAGCCGCAGTCGCTCCTCGACGTGGGCGAAGTGTCCGCGCAGGATGTGGGCGA
>JAOPWT010000492.1 GCA_025965555.1 Mycobacterium sp. | reverse complement strand
GAAGCCGAACTCGTCGACGGTGTAGTCGCCCGACATCCGCTTGCGGACGAACTCGGCGCCCGCTGCGATGCGCTGGGCGAGCTCGTTGGGCCCCTCGTCGTCGACGGGTGCACCCCCCGCGGCGCCGCGTCGGTGATCGATCTCGCGGACCACCGCGGCGATCTGTTCGGCGGAGGCACGGCTACCGGGGTCCTCGAGCAGCGACGGATGTCGACGCGCGCCTTCCGTACGTGCCGCCGCCCTCCGCTGAGCCGATGCCCGACTCGAATTGGAATGCAGCGGAATAACTTTCGCCTTGGATTCACCCGCCACGTTGTTACCTTCTCCCCACCCTAGAGAATAAGACTAACGCCCCCAACGCTCTGCCGCTGAAATGGCCCTACTCTCGATCGAGCGTACCCACCGCGGATCGAGGATCGGCGTCAAACCTCGACCACGCACGTAATCGTCGAAAGCTTCCGCCGTCGTCCACCTCGGGTTGTAACCTAGGTCCTTCCGCATCCTCGCGGTATCCATCACCCGGCCGTAGCTGACGTAGTTCAGCTGCTCGCGGTCGAGCTCCGTATAACGGGTGGCGCGCATCAGCGAATCAACGGCAGACAATGCCGATCGAGGCACCGGAAGCGGCACTCGACCGGAGCGCCGGATCGCCTGCGACATCATGATGATGCCCGCGGCGCCCACGTTGAACGTGCCGGACCGACCAGCCATCGTCGCCCGCTCGAGCACACCGAGCGCGTCCTGCTCGTGCAGCAGCTGGAGGCGCGCATCGTGGCCGAGCACCGACGGGACCACCGGTCCGGCGAGGAACCGCGAGAGCGCCGTGTCCATCGCAGGCCCGATCATGTTGGCCAGCCGCAGGATCGTCACCGCGATGTCCGGGCGACGACGCGCCAGACCGCGCGCGTAGCCCTCGATGTCGATGCTGTCCTGCGCGAAGCCCTCCCCCGGTGGTCGGCGCGAGCTGCCGTCCTCGGTGAACAGCACCGGGTCGCGCGAGCTCGAGCCGTACACCTCGGAGGTGGACTTGAGAATGACCCGACGCACCGACGGAGCCTTCTGGCAGGCCGCGAACAACTGCATCGCGCCCATGACGTTGAGCTCCTTGAGCGCCGCCCGGCCGCCTGCCCGCGGTGCGTACGACGCCGCCGCAGCATGCACGACGGTGTCGACGTCCCCGTTGCGGATCACCTTCGCGATGAACGGGTTTCGAATGTCGGCGCGCACGAACTCGGCGCGGCCCATCCGGCGCAACAAATCCTTGCTCGGCGCTACCGCGTCCACCGCGATGACGTGGTTGATCAACGGGTTCTGCGCGAGCCTGGCAGTCAGATAACCGCCGAGGAACCTGCATGCACCGGTGACCAGTACCACCTTGGGGTACTGCACCGCATCCTGGGTGTCGGCGCCTCCGGAGTCCTGTCCGGCGCCCTGCCCGTGCTTCTGTGGAGGCCGGCCCGTCGAATCCATCGGGCCAGCCTAGCGGGAGAAGCCGGTGGCTACTTGCCGAGTTTTCTGCGCTGCACCCGTGTGCGACGAAGCAGCTTGCGGTGCTTCTTCTTCGACATGCGCTTGCGCCGCTTCTTGATGACTGAACCCATGAACTCCGCTACCTAAGACATCTCCAGGCATTTGTGCCTGAAGAACCGACTCGTCACCTTACCCGGCTGGCGCGGAGGTACGAAAACGGCTGGACGCTCGGCCGACTCGACCGACCTAGCCTGCGTCGAAGTACGACGTCTCCAGGAGGTCGTGCACGGCCTTGGCGTGCACCCGAAACGACCGACCCACCCGCACCGCGGGCAGCTCGCCGTTGTGCACCAGTCGATAGACCGTCATCTTGCTCACCCGCATCAGGCTCGCGACTTCGGCGACGGTGAGGAATTGCTGTCGTGGAGGTTCGCCGCCGGAGCCGTCGCGCGCAGATTTTCCACTGGCGGAATCCCGCGAAGATGGCCCATTCATAGACGTCATCGCAACCCAATCAATCAGGCACGCCTTGTCCAACGGCTTCCCCACCGCTGGCGCAGGAGCGTGCATACCTCAGGGAGAATAGCGTGGCCATTGGGGTTATTGCGACGGGTGTGGGCTAATCCGTTCGAATTTCTTGAACTACTCTGATGTAATTCCTAGCTGCTCAGAGCGTGTTTTTGCCGCGACGACCGCCTCGGCAACCGCCGCCCGCAGACCGCCCCGCTCCAATTCCCGCAGACCAGCGGCGGTGG
Source organism: Mycobacterium sp. (assembly GCA_025965555.1). Taxonomy (GTDB): domain Bacteria; phylum Actinomycetota; class Actinomycetes; order Mycobacteriales; family Mycobacteriaceae; genus Mycobacterium. The sequence goes on along the minus strand of JAOPWT010000492.1, from coordinate 23,480 downwards.
TGCCCCCCGGTGACGTCACGGTAGCGCGCAGCTGAGCGGGGCTGGTGTTGATTGCCGTGCCCATCGCTCCGTCGCCCGTCGGGTTGGCGTTGTCGAGGCTCTCCAGCAACATTGCCGCCGACCCGGCCATCGTCTGGGTCGCCAGTTCGGTCGCAACGGCCCTCGGCAGCCCCACGGCGACGCCGGCGTCGACGAGCGCCTCGACCATCAGGAAGAAGTACGCGGGACCCGAACCGGACACCGCGGTGACCGCATCCAACTGCGACTCCGGCACGGTCAGCACACCACCCACCGCATCGAAGATCGCCGAGACCTCCTTGAGTTGCTCCGCAGTCGCGAACCGGCCAGGCGCCAAGGCGCTGACACCTCCACCGACGACCACCGGGGCATTGGGCATCACCCGAATGACGGGAGATCCCGCGGGAAGGTTGGCTTCGTAGTACGCGGTGCTGACGCCCGCGGCCACGGTGACGAAGACCTGCTCCGCGCTGCTGGTCTCCGCCCGCGCCGCCGCCTCAGAGATGTCACCGATCACTTTCTCGACGTCCGAAGGCTTCACCGCCACGACGACGTACGCCGCGTTCTCGGCAGCGTCGGCGACGGTCGTGGTCAACACCGAATAGGTCTCTGACAGGTACTTCGCGCGCTCGGGGTGCTTTTCGGCAATGACCATGTCCTTGGCCTGCCTGCCCGAGCGCAGAAGCCCGGAAAGCAGTGCCTCGCCGATGCTTCCGCCACCGATGATCGCAATTCTCGCCACGGACGCAAGCATTGCACGCCCGTCGGCGGAACCTACGACGGTGCCTGCGGCACCAGCGCGAGTTGGCGGGACTGCACGATGATGCGGCCCTCGCAGTCCACCACCACGTGGTCCTCGTCGAACCACTCCTGCCCGATCTGCATCGTCGTGCACATCACTCGCAGCCAGCCGTCCGCAGGCAGGCCACGCAGGTAGGCGGTGAGCTGAACCGTTGGCGCCCAACCGAACCGGTTGACGCCGAACGTGACGGGCGCCGAGACGTCACCGCACAGCAGCGCGAACAGCACGTCAGGCGAGCCCTCCTTGGGCCGCACCCAGTACTCGATCACCGGCGGTCCCCCATCGGAACGGGGTCCCATCGTCGTCAGCGACGGTCTGATGTCGCAGCCGTGCGCCAGATGCACGATGTCGGCCATCGGATGCCCCGGTCCGATCGGTTCGAGCCCAGGCGGCGGATCTGGAGTCATCAGCGGCACCACGGGATTGACCGACAGCAGCGGCGGCACGCCGTGCTCGGGATCCGCGAGCGTCATCACGGCCCGCACGGCAGTTCGCTCGCCCTGCATCAACTCCACGTCCACCAGGCTGACCCGTCTGCCCCACTTGCGGATCGTGGTTTTGACCCGCAGCCCGCCCGGATCCGGCGCCCACAGGAAGCTGCCCGACACCGCGATCGGCTGGACGTCCGTGTCACCGACCGGATCGACCGCGACCCGCGCTGCGTTGGCGCACAGCGCGAGCATCGCACCGCCGTGCACCTTGGGACCGATGGTCCAGTGCTCGTTGAGCTCGCCTTCGAAGACACTGACCATGTCGTCCGACGACACCGGCGTCAACATCATCGCGTCGGTGAACGACGTGGATCCATTCAAGGCGACGACCCCAATCCCTAGCGCAACAGGTGAGTTCGCGCGAACTCGAGTGATTCGATCAGCAACTGCTCACGTTCGCCCGCCGTCCGCGCGCCCGAGGTGGTGACCTCGAGGATCACGTGGCCGGAGAAACTGCTCGCCGCCAGCATCTGGCAGATCTCGACGGTGGGCTGGGTACCGCGGCCAGGCACCAGATGCTCGTCGGTCGACGCGCCGCTGCCGTCGCACAGGTGCAGGTGCACCAGGCCGTCGCCCATCCGGCCCGCCAAGTCGACGGCGTCGGTACCCGCGGTCGCCGAGTGTGACAGGTCGAGCGTGTAGTGGGCGTGATTGCCGTCCAGCGGGTCGTATGACGGCGCGAACGCCGAGACGGCTATCCCCGGCGTACCCCCGCGCTTGCGCATCCGTGAGATCGACGGCTGGCCCGTGCCGAAGATGCGGTCGGCACGGAACGGGAACATGTTCTCCACCGCCACCATGACGTCACTAGAGGATTCGAGCGCGGCCACCTGCTCGGAGAATCCCTCGGCGTAGCGCCGCTGCCACCGGAACGGCGGATGCACGACGACCGTCTGCGCGCCGAGTTGTTCGGCGGCACGCACGCTGCGGTCGAGCTTGGAGATGGGATCGGCGCCCCAGACCCGTTGTGAGATGAGCAGGCACGGCGCGTGCACGCTCAGCACCGGCATCGCGTACCTGTCCGACAGCCGTTGGATCGCGGCGATGTCCTGACTGACCGACTCGGCCCACACCATCAACTCGACGCCGTCGTACCCGAGACGGGCGGCGTACTCGAAGGCTGCCTCGGTCCTCAACGGGTATACCGAGGCAGTCGAAAGGCCGACCTTGATGGCGGGGCGCACTGAGGGATCAGTTTGACGTGTCAGTGCGACTGCAGCAGTGCCAGGGGGCCCAACGTGACCAACGCGCCGACCGCCACGGCGATCAACGTGCTTCCGATGTCCTCGGTCTTGCGCACCACCCGCACGCCCACCACCAGGCCCAGGATGACGAGCACCGACAGCACCAGCGCGACGATGGTGTTCCAGCGCCAGAGCTGATCGAACGCGATGAACAGACCCGCGCCGAAGGCGACGGCGAGGATGCACTGCACCACCACCCACACGCCCCTGACGAAGGCCGAGCCCTCGGGTGCTGCTGGCTCGGTCGTCTTCTGCGGCACCTCCGCCTCGTCGTCACCGAGATCGATGTCCTCGGGCCCCGGCTGCAGTCCCCGCCTGGCCAGGTCGTCGGCGACGGACTGACCGCCGAACAGGGTGTCCGAGCTCGACCGCAGGTACGACGGCACCTGCTGGCGCACCGTGCCCTCGTCGTCCGACGCGTGCTTGTCGAGAACCTCGGTGAAGTCGACGTCCGGTCCGAGACCGAGATCCAGCATCTCGTCGTCGTCGTCCACGACGGGGTCGGGGCTCATCTGCTCGGCCCCACCCGCCGGCCGACGTGGCGGCGCGGCGAAGTCGATGGGGTCGGGATCGACGTCACGCTGCTCGAGGTGGGCCTGATAGTCCAGCTCCGCCTCGGTGAGTTCCGGTTCGGGTTCCGGCTCCGGTTCGGGTTCCGGCTCTGATTCGGGTGCCGGCTCTGGTTCTGGTTCTGGCCCGGCCTCTTCGGCGGGCGGCTCCGCGACGGGCCCCTCGACCTCTTCGGCAAGCGACTCCTGAGCCGGCTCGTCGGCGGCTTCCGGCGTGACGGGCTCGGGGCGCGACTGGGTCGGGATGCGACCGGTGTCGGTGACGATCGGTATCTCGCCGGTGAGCTCGGCGACGGTCACGGCGTCACTGTTGCCGCGCCGACGCCTGCGTCGACCGCCGACCGGCGGGGCACCGATGGTGCCGTTCCTGGCCAGCAGCTCCGCCACCGAGATGGGTCGCGAGCTGCCGTTGTCGTCTGAATCAGTCATCGTCTAGTGCCTCTGGCCATCGCTTTGTCGGCTCGCGCCAGGCCTGCCGAGGTGCCGACCCGGGCGCTCCCGTCGGCTTCGCTGTCGAGTTTCCGCAAGATCAACCCTTCTCGCAACGCCCAGGGGCAAATGTCCACGGTATCGATCGCAAGGGCCTTCATACTCGCTTCAGCTACCAACGCGCCCGCCACGATCTGCGGCGCCCGCTCGGCGCTCACCCCTTCCAACTCCGCTCGGTCAGCCGTGGTCATCCTAGAGATGAAGGATATGAGCTGACGAAGTCCTGCTGCTGTCAGTGTCCTCTTCACCCGCGGTCCTGCTCCGGAAGGCGCCGCGCCGGTGAGTCGCGCGAGCGACCTGAACGTCTTCGAGGTCGCCACGGTCAGGTCCGGGGCGCCCGCCTCGAGCACCTCGGCGCCCGCGTCGGCCATCTCGGTGGCGAGCCAGTCTCTGAGCATGGCCACGCGGCGACGCCCAGGAGGATCGTCCTGGAGCCACTCCCTGGTCAACCTGCCCGCGCCCAAGGGCAGCGACAGCGCCACCTCGGGCTCCTCGTCCACGCCGCTGGACAACTCCAGGGAGCCACCGCCGATGTCGATGTTGATGATGCGGCCGGGACTCCAGCCGTACCAGCGACGGACGGCGAGGAACGTCAGCCGGGACTCGTCGACCCCCGAGAGGACCTTGAGCGCCACCCCCGTCTCCGAAAGCACCCGCGCCAGGACGTCTTCGGAGTTCTTCGCGTCGCGAACCGCCGACGTGGCGAACGCCATCAACTCCACGCACCCCGAGCTGGCGGCGATCTTGGCGAACTCGTCGATGGTGTCGACGAGTTTGTCGGCGCCCTTGCGGGTGAGCTTGCCGGACCCGTCGATCGCCTCGGCCAGCCGCAGCGAGGCCTTGGTGGAACTCATCGGCGTCGGGTGACCGCCTCGCCGCGCGTCCACGACGAGCAGATGAACCGTGTTGCTGCCCACGTCGAGCACGCCCAATCGCACGAGACCCACGTTATCGGGTCTACCGTTGTATTCCGTGAGCGGATCGCATCGAGGTGAGGTTGACCTGGACTTCGCGCGGGAATGGGTGGAGTTCTACGACCCCGACAATCCCGAACACGTGATCGCCGCGGACATCACCTGGTTGTGTTCGCGATGGACGTGCGTGTTCGGCACGCCCGCGTGCCAGGGCACGGTCGCGGGCCGCCCCGACGACGGCTGCTGCAGCCACGGCGCCTTCATGTCCGACGACGACGACGTCGCCAGGCTCGACGATGCCGTCAAGCAACTCACGGATGACGACTGGCAGTTCCGCGACAAGGGCCTTGGCCGCAAGGGCTATCTCGAGATGGACGAGTACGACGGCAAGGCCAACCTGCGAACCCGAAAGTACAAGGGCGCCTGCATCTTCCTGAACCGGCCAGGCTTCGACGGGGGTATCGGCTGTGCGCTGCACTCCAAGGCGCTCAAGCTCGGCGTCGAGCCGCTGACCATGAAGCCCGACATCTGCTGGCAGCTTCCGATTCGGCGCAGCCAGGAGTGGGTCGAGCGACCCGACGGGACGCAGATCCTGCGCACCACCATCACCGAGTACGACCGTCGCGGGTGGGGCGAGGGCGGCGCGGATCTGCACTGGTACTGCACCGGCGACCCTGCCGCGCACACCGGTGCGCGCCAGGTGTGGGAGTCCTACGGGCCCGAGCTCACCGAACTGCTCGGCGAGAAGGCCTATGCGGAACTCGCCGCCATGTGCAAGCGGCGCAGTAGATTAGGACTGATTGCGATTCATCCCGCCACCCGCGCCGCGCAGTAGCCGCGGCTCGGCGGTTCGCCGCATGTGGAGCTCAGCCAAACATGTCTGGCTAATCATGCAGAAATAGCTGAAATGGAACGAGCGGGTACTACTTGCGCTCCGAAATTTAGCCCTCGAGCTTGTAGCCGAGGCCGCGCACCGTCACCAGGTGGACCGGGTTGGCGGGGTCCCCCTCGATCTTCGACCGCAGCCGCTTGACGTGTACGTCGAGCGTCTTGGTGTCGCCGACGTAGTCGGCACCCCACACTCGATCGATCAACTGCCCGCGGGTCAGCACCCTGCCACTGTTGCGCATCAGGTATTCGAGCAGGTCGAACTCCTTGAGCGGCAACGTGATCGAGTCACCGTTGACCGAGACGATGTGCCGCTCAACGTCCATCCGGACCGGGCCAGCCTCGAGCACGCCGTCACCGATGCCCGAGTCGTCGTTGTCGACGCCACGGCGCAGCACCGCGCGAATGCGCGCGATCAGCTCACGCGCGGAGTACGGCTTGGTGACGTAGTCGTCGGCACCGAGCTCCAGCCCGACGACCTTGTCGATCTCGCTGTCGCGTGCAGTGACCATGATCACGGGCACGCTCGAGCGCGAGCGCAGTTGTTTGCAGACGTCGGTACCGCTCATGCCGGGGAGCATCAGGTCCAGCAACACGATGTCGGCGCCGGCCCGCTCGAACTCGGCGAGCGCCGACGGTCCGTCCGTGACGACGGTGGCCTCGAAGCCCTCCTTGCGGAGCAGGAAGGCCAGGGGATCGGCCAGCGATTCCTCATCTTCCACGATCAATACGCTGGTCACGACTTCCTCGTGCTTTCCGTCATGGTGTCTTCCACGATCAACACACTGGTCATGGGTATGACTGGTCCTCTCGTTCATCCGACTCGTCGTCGGGTTCGGAATGAGCTGGGATAGACAGCGTGAACGTCGAGCCGGTACCCGGCTGACTCCACAGGCGGATGGATCCGTTGTGATTGGCCGCGACGTGCTTGACGATGGCCAGCCCGAGCCCGGTGCCACCGGTGGCCCGGGACCGCGCCGTGTCGACGCGGAAGAATCTCTCGAACACGCGCTCCTGGTCGTCGCGCTCGATGCCGATACCGCGATCGGTCACCGCGATCTCGATGTTGTCACCCCGCCTGCGCCGACTGATCGAGACTGGAGAACCCTTGGGCGAGTAGGCGATTGCGTTGGATACCAGATTGGCGATCGCCGTCACCAGCAACGGCTGGTCACCCAGCACCCGGAAACCGGTCGGCGCGTCCGTGGTGATGGCGATGTCGGCGTTGTCAGCGGCCACCTTGTACCGCGACAACGCCTCACCGACCACGGAGTCGACGTCGACGGACTCCAGGTCGGGAAGTGGTTCGGCGCCCTGCAGCCGGGACAGTTCGATGAGTTCGCCGACCATGTCGGCCAGCCGGTTGGACTCGGTGATCATCATCTCGGCGAACCGACTGACGGTCACGGGATCGTCGGTGGACGCCTGCAGCGCCTCGGCCAGCACGCCCATCGCACCGACCGGGGTCTTGAGCTCGTGGCTGACGTTGGCCACGAAATCCCTGCGGGTGGCCTCCATCCTGGCGTGCTCAGACTGGTCATCGACGAAGACGACGGCGAAGCGACGGTCGTCCTCGCTCAGTAGACGAACGTGGCCACCGACGGATAGCCCTGAGCGACCCGGATTTTGGCGCCGGACCGGCGAGAGGTCGAAATCGACGTCCAGACCGGTGGCCAGAGTGCGCTGCGCGGCCGTCCAGGCCCGGTCGTCGAGGAGCCGCTCGCGCACCAGTCCCAGCTCGCGCGCCTGATCGTTCATGTAGACCACGTCACGGTAGGTGTCTACGACCACGGTCCCCACCGGCGACAACGACACGATCTGCTGCAGCATCTGCGAAACGGTGATCCCCGCCTGGTCGACGGCCCTGCGCTGCCTGCGCGCGGCGATCCGCGGGGCCAGCGACAACCCGAGCATGACGCCGAGTGCCAACGCGAGAAGGGAAACGACTGCCACGATCAGCAGCGCCGCTACCACACTCACGCGAAAATCGTACGCACTGGGTGAACGTCATCCCAGCAGCGTGCGGCCAAATCGGGACAAGTCACAGACGCAAACACAGGAGTTCGGGATCCGTTCACCCGAGTTCACCCACTGTTCGCCTCGCCGGTCCCCTTTGCCGGCTACTTGGCGCCCTGCGCCGCGACGGCGGCCGCTCCGGCAGCGGCCGCATCCGGATCCAGGTAGGTGCCGCCGGGGACGTTGGGCTTGAGCGCATCGTCGAGTTCGTAGACGAGCGGGATGCCCGTGGGGATGTTCAGGCCCACGATCTCCTCGTCGGACATCCCGTCGAGGTACTTCACCAGCGCCCGCAGCGAGTTGCCGTGGGCGGCGACCAGCACGGTCTTCCCAGCCTCCAGGTCAGGCACGATCTTCTCGGTGAAGTACGGGACGAACCGGGCCACCACGTCGGCCAGACATTCGGTCAACGGGCCACCGCCGATGTCGGCGTAGCGCGGATCGGTGTCCTGACTGAACTTGCTGCCCTTCTCGATGGGCGGCGGCGGAGTGTCATAGCTGCGACGCCAGGCCATGAACTGCTCTTCGCCGTACTTGGCCTTGGTCTCGGCCTTGTCGAGGCCCTGCAACGCCCCGTAATGCCGCTCGTTGAGCCGCCAGTCCTTGACCACGGGGATCCAATGCCGGTCTGCGACGTCAAGCGCCAGGTTGGCGGTGTTGATGGCCCGTCGCAACAGCGAGGTGTAGAGCACGTCGGGCAGCACGCCCTCGGCCTTCATCAGCTCGCCGCTCCTGACCGCCTCGGCCCTGCCCTTGTCGGTGAGGTTGACGTCCACCCAGCCGGTGAACAGATTCAGCGCGTTCCATTCGCTCTCGCCGTGACGGAGTAGCACCAAAGTCGCCATGGCGTCGATGCTATCCCGCCGGGATTCCGGGCGCGCCTCCCGCGACTGTGGGCCCTACGCACGCTTCGGGCAGCGTTTTCCGCCATGGGGCCCACACTCGGCGACCGTCGCTCAGTCGTCGTCCTCGTCGTCGTCGATGAGGTGCTCGAACGCCTTGAGGTTCTTCAGCGACTCGCCACGCTTCACGCGCCAGTCCCACTCCTTCTGGATGGACGAGTGAAAACCCAGTTCCAACAACATGTTGAAGTCGGCTTCGACGGCTTGGAGTATCTGACCGAGGATGCCGTCGATCACCTCGGGCGTGACCGCCGAGAGGGCGATCTTGCCCACCAGGTAGATGTCGCCAAGGTTGTCCAGGGTGTACGCGACACCGAACAGCCTGCGATTGCGTCGCAGCAGATACCGGTAGACCTTTTCGAAGTCCTCATCGGGCTTGCGGCAGATGAACGCCTCGATGCGCAAGGAATGCGTGCCTACGGTCAGGATCGTGTTCGTGATCAGCCGCCGCTCGCCAGGCACCTCCACCACGACGCCCGACGGTGCGCCGTCAACTCCCTCGTGGAAGGCGTAGTTGAGATCGGCGTCCTTGAGTGTCCTCTCGATGACCTCGAGCGGGCTCATGCCCGGATGCCCCGACGGATCGAGAAACGGCGCCCGTTGCGCCGGGACGGAACCTCGGTGCGCTGGTGTCTGGCCTGGTAGTCGGTGATGGCCCGGCCGTAGCTCGCCTGCAGCGCGTCCACGGTGTGCGACCAGGAGAACGTGGCGGCGTGCGCGATGGCGGCCGCGCGCATGGTCTCGGGCCCACGGTCGAACAGCTCGCCCATGGCGGCTGCCCAGTCGTCGATGTCGTGGCCGTGGACCAGGGCGCCGCTGACCCCGTCACGCACCGCGACGGGCAGCCCGCCGACCGCAGCCGCGACGACCGGCGTCCCGCAGGCCTGGGCTTCGACCGCGACGAGTCCGAAGGACTCCGCGTAGCTGGGCACCGCCACCATGTCGGCGGCGCGGTAGACGCCGACGAGCTCGTCGCGGGTCTGGGGAGGTAGGAAGGTCACACGATCGGTGATACCCAGCTCGTCGGCCAGCCGAACCAATCCATCGGGATTGGCCAGTCCGCTACCGGACGGGCCGCCCGCGACCAGGACGCGCACCCCAGGCAGCTTGGCGGCCGCACGCAGCAGGACGTCCGGCGCCTTGAGCGGTTGGATGCGGCCGATGAACGCGATCACCTTCTCGTCAGCGGCCAGACCGAGGGCCCGCCGCGCCTGCAGCCGGTCGCCGGGGCTGAACACCGTGAGGTCCACTCCCGGGTGCGCGACGTCGATGCGATCCGGATCCGCGTGGTGCAGCGAAACCAGTTGCTGCGCTTCGTATTCGGTGTTGACGATCAATCGGTCCGCCTCGTCGACCACCTGTTGCTCGCCCACGGCGCGCAGCGGCGGTTCCGGCTGATCGCCGATGGCCAGAGAGGCGTTCTTCACCGCGGCCAGCGTGTGAGCGGTGTGCACCAGCGGCACCGCCCACCGGTCCCGCGCCAACCAGCCGACCTGACCGGACAACCAGTAATGGGAGTGCACGACGTCGTAGTAGCCGGGTTCGTGGGTGGCCTCGGCGCGAAGCACGCCCGCGGTGAAGGCGCACAGCTGCGTCGGCAGGTCGTGCTTGTCGAGGCCTTCGAACGGTCCGGCCACGACGTTGCGGACCAGCACACCCGGCGCCACCCGGACCACCGGGGCGTCCGCCGACGTGGTCGCCCTGGTGAAGATCTCCACCTCGACGCCCCGCCGGGCCAGTTCCAGTGAGGTCTGCAGGACGTAGACGTTCATGCCGCCCGCGTCGCCGGTCCCCGGCTGAGCCAATGGAGAGGTATGGACCGATAAAACGGCTACGCGCACACCCAATACTTACACCGGGCGAACGCGGCGCTCCCCTTGCCCTGCTCGGAGCCCGTCAGGCGGTCTTGTCCCTGACCGCGCGGCGCATCGCGGCGATCGGATCGGCGTACAGCCCGCCAAGTGACACCACACCGGCGCCCGCTTCCTGCACGCGGTTGCCGAACGAGGTCAGCCGGATGTCGCGCGGTGCGAGCACCGACCGCTGCGCATAGGCCGCCTCCACCTGCGCCATCCCCTCGGGATACTCGGTGAAGGCCTGGCCGCCGACGACGAGGTCGTCGGGATTGAGCATGTCGCGCAACAGCGCCACGGCCTCGCCGAGCACCCTGGCACGTTCGCCGAGCAGTTCGATGGCGGCCTGGTTGCCCTGGCGTGCCGACCGCAGCACGCCGGCAATGGTCGACGACGGGCCGTCGGCGGGCACGATCCGCAGCTTGCGCGCCGCGGTCACCACCGCCTCGTCACTCACCGTGGACTCCAACTGGCCAGTGCCACCGAGCAATTGGGACTGAGCAGGCAGCGCCGCGATGGTGCCGGGACCACTTGTCGGGGAGTGCACCCTGCCGCCGATCGAGAGTGCGTAGCCGACGGTCTCGCGGGCATACACGTACAGGCTGGTGGCCGTCGGTGCGCTGAGCCTGCGGGCGCCGAGCAGCAGTTCGGCACCGGCCATGGCGTCGACGTGCGACGCCAGCGACACCGGCAACCCCAGCGTCTCGGCGAGCACCGGCCCGACCGGGGCGTCCGTCCAGCCGAGTCGCGCATGGTCGAGGTGCCCGGTGGCACTGTCCACCACACCGCCGGCGGCCACGCCCACCCACAGCGGCCTGCGCCGATGCCAGCGACTCAGGTAGCGACTCGCACTGCCTGCGAGGGCGGCGAGCGCCGAGTTCTGCGCACCGCGCGGCGTCGGCGTCTCGACCACGTCCAGGGTGCGTCCGAACAGGTCCGTCGCCACGATGCTGGTGGTGCGAGCGCCGATGTGGATGCCGAGGGTCAGGAACGGCTCGTGATTGACCTCGACCGGTACCCGGGGGCGTCCGATGGCGCCGGAGACGGCGAGGTCAGCTCGCTCCCGCAGCACGCCCGCGTCGAGCAGGGCGGTGACCTGGCGGTTCACCGTGGCGATGCTCAGGCCGGTGGTCTGCGCGATCACATCACGGGCGATCGGCCCGCGCAGTCGGGCCGCCCCGAACACCGAGGCCGACGCCGCTTCGGCGACCCGCAGCGACGGCGCCACGATGTGGTGACGGGCGAGCAGCGCACGCTTGGCGTGAGCGGTGGAGGTGGCGACGGGGGTCTTGCGAATGGCGGTGGTGGTGCTCACGGGAGGTATCCTTCGTTGACGTCGGCTGGTGGGTGGGGGCCACACCTGGCGACTCAGCGGGACGGATACGTCCGGATTCAGTCAGGCGCGGCGAAAAGCGCGACAACAACAACACGCACGCGATGCGGCGATGCGGGAAGCCTGACTTGGAGACACGTTGTGAACTTAGCACGCCAACTAAAATTGGCGGAATGACGTCACTCGAATCCCCCCAGCCCGTCGCGGTGGTCACCGGTGCCAGCTCGGGCATCGGTGAAGCGACTGCGAAAACCCTTGCCGCCCTTGGCTTCCACGTGGTGTGCGTAGCCCGTCGCGAGGACCGCGTCAAGGCTCTCGCGGCCGAGATCGGCGGCACCGCGACTGTGGCAGACGTCACTGACGGCGCGGCCGTCGAGGCGCTCGCGACCGGCTTGGACCGCGTCGACGTGCTGGTGAACAACGCGGGCGGGGCCAAGGGCGTGCAATCCGTCGGCGATGCCGATCTCGACGACTGGCGCTGGATGTGGGAGACGAACGTGCTGGGCACCCTGCGGGTGACCAGGGCTCTGCTGCCGAAGCTGATCGCCTCCGGTGACGGCCTGATCGTCACGGTGACCTCCATCGCTGCGTTCGAGATCTACGACGGCGGCGCAGGCTATACCTCCGCGAAGCACGCGCAGGCCGCGCTGCACCAGACGCTGCGCGGCGAGCTGTTGGGAAAGCCGGTGCGGCTCACCGAGATTGCGCCAGGGATGGTGGAGACGGAGTTCTCGGTCGTCCGCTTCGATGGTGACCAGTCCCGCGCCGACGCGGTGTATCAGGGGATGACCCCGCTGGTCGCTGCGGACGTCGCCGAGGTGATCGGCTTCGTCGCGTCACGACCGTCGCACGTCAACCTGGATCAGATCGTCATCCGGCCGCGCGATCAAGCCACCGCGACGCGCAAGTTCACCCGCCCGGAGTCGGACTGACCGTCACCTGGCTCGGCGGGGTCGTCGTGGGGGTCCCCGAAAGCGTTGGCGCGTCGGTGGGCGTGGCGGGCGCGCTGCTCGGGATGTTCGACGGCGGCGTGTCGTTGTTCAGCGCCGACATCGACTTCCACTGGTCCCAGTCCACGGCCCAGTCCCAGATGTCGCCGTCGGCGTAGGACAGCTGGATCGACGTACCGGTGACTTCGACCGGGTCGCCGTAGACCGCCGTGTTGAAGTACTGCTGCGCGTTCTCGGTGGACAGGTTGATGCAGCCGTTGGTCACGTTGCTGCTGCCCTGCACGCCGGTGGTGCTCGGGTTGGCGTGGATGAACTCGCCGTTGTTGGAGATCCGCACGGCGTAGCGCTCGTGCGCGTTGCTGTACCCGGCGGCCGGGTTCGACATGTAGAAGTCTTCGTACTTCTCGGTGACGACGTGGATGCCGCTGCGCGTGACGTTGCGCGGCAGATCCGCCTCGCCGTAGCTGCACGGCAGCGTCATGATGACGCCCTCATCGGTGATGACCTCGATCTGGTGTGACGACGCCTCGGCCTTCACCACCTGTCGTCTGCCGATCTCGAAGTCGAGCGTCAGGTCCTGGGCGCCGAACGCCCCCTCCCCGAACGGGATGCCGTACAGGTTGGCCGCGACGTGCACCTTGGTGCCCGGCGGGTAGTAGTCGCGGGTCCGCCAGTGCACCCGGGAGCCGCCGACCTCGTCGGGCAGCCAGGCCCAGCTGCCCTCGACGGGCGGGGTGGTCGTCACGGTCAGTGCCCGTTCGACGGCGGGTTTCGCGTCGTCCCCGATGGCCGCGTCGAACTGCATGATGACCGGCGCCGCGACGCCGACCGTCTGGCCGTCGGCGAGCTGGAACTGCCCGTTGACCTGAACCTGCGGCGTGACCGTCGTGAAGGTGCCGCTCAGCGCGATGGCCTTGCCGTCGCGGCCGACCGCGGAACCGCCCCAGGTGTACTCCAAGCCATAGCCGAGCGGCTCGGTGGTCGCGAATGAGGTGCGGTCGGAGTTCATCGCACCGGCGACGGGCTTGCCCTCGGGATTGGTCAGCGTGACGCGCTGCAGCCAGCCGTTGGTGACCTCGACGCTGACGGTGTCGGTGGGGGCGACGTCGGAGGCGCCCTTGGCCGGTTTGTACGCGAGCTCGGCATTTGCCGGCGCCTGGGTGGCATTGGGTTGAGTGATCGTCGACCTACCGCTGCACGCAGCGAGCACGCCGGAGGCGCCCACGGCGATTGCGGTCAGCGCTTGGCGCCGGTTGATGGTCACGTGGAGATACGGTACCTAGAGTGCGCAGCCGATCAGAATCGGTTCGGGTGTCAGCTCTATGCCGAATGCGCTGCGGACGCCGTCGCGAACCGTCCTGGCCAGCGACAACAGGTCTTCGGTGGTGGCCGTGCCCCGGTTGGTCACAGCCAGCGCATGCTTCGTCGACAACCGGGCCGAGGCCGCCTCGCCGGGGTAGCCCCTGCCGAAACCGGACCGTTCCACCAGCCACCCGGCGGCCAGCTTGACACCGCCCGGCGCGGGGTAGTTCGGCACCGGCCCGTCGACCTGCGCGCTCACTCTGGCGAAGTCGGCGGCAGACACCACCGGGTTGGTGAAGAACGAGCCAACGCTCCAGGTGTCGTGGTCGCCCTCTGCGAGCACCATGCCCTTGCGGCCCCTCAACGCCAACACCTCGTCGCGCACTCGCGTCGGCTCGGCGCGCGACCCCGCCTCGACGCCAAGTGCGCTCACCAGCTCGCCGTACCGAAGCGGCGCGCTGCGATCCCCGGCGTCCAGCGCGAACTCCACCTCGAGCACGACGGCGTCGGACGAGTTCTTCAGGACGCTGGTGCGGTAGCCGAACCGCAGTGCGTCGGGCTGCACCCACCCTACGTTGCCACTGCGACGGTCCAGCAGGCGGATCCGGCTGATGACGTCGGACACCTCGACGCCGTACGCACCGACGTTCTGAACCGGCGTCGCTCCCGCGGACCCCGGAATCCCCGACAGGCATTCCAGCCCGCCAAGCCCGTGCGCCAGCGACGTGACGACCACGTCGTCCCAGGCCGCACCGGCCTCGGCGCGGATCACGTCGCCCAAGACCGTGATCTCAGTGTTCGCCAGGCGCACGACGGTCAGGTCGGTCAGGTCGTCGGCGATGACGACGTTGGACCCCCCGGCCAGCACCAACGTGCGTTCGGCGGGATCGTCTGCGGGAAGTTCGCGCAGCACGTCGACGACCTTGTCGGTGGTGTCACAGGTGATGAGCCTGCTGGCAACGGGCCCGAGTCTCAACGTGGTCAGCGGCGCGACCGGCACGGCCACCTCGACCGCAACGCCCCCGATATCCGAACCGACCACGGGCCGTAACGGTAGCGTGAACGGCTATGCCGCGTTCCTTCGACATGGCAGCCGACTACGACGGCACCGTCGAACAGATCCACCACGCCTTTGCCGACGAGCGGTACTGGCTCGAACGGTTGGCACAGTCCGGCGCCGACAAGGCCACCCTGGATTCGATGACTTCGGATGCGCACGGCGGGATCGACATCATCACCACCCAGACGCTGCGAGCCGACAGGCTGCCCGGCGTGGTCGCTCAGCTCCACCACGGGGACCTGAGCTTCGTGCGCGAGGAGACGTGGACCCCGGTGACCGACGGGCAGGCCACCGCCATCGTGAAGGGCTCGATCCCCGGCGCTCCCGCGACGCTGTCCGGGACGGCCATGCTCTCGCAGGCAGGCAAGGGGTCACGGCTGGAATTCAACGCCACCGTCGAGGTCCGCATCCCGCTGCTGGGCGGCAAGGTGGAGAACTTCGTCGGAAGCCAGCTGGTGGAGCTCCTGATCGCCGAGCAGAACTTCACCACGGCGTGGATCAGGGAAAACGCCTGAAAGCGTATTAAACTCCCAGGTCATGAGCTCTCCGCTGGGG
The DNA here is from genome assembly GCA_025965555.1 of Mycobacterium sp. GTDB lineage: Bacteria > Actinomycetota > Actinomycetes > Mycobacteriales > Mycobacteriaceae > Mycobacterium. Next base: position 8,094 of record JAOPWT010000492.1, on the reverse strand, counting down.
CAGCTGACGCGGGGCACGACCGGCTACAACCGGCTGCGCCGCAGCGACCGCTGGCTGGTTCATGCCCCGCGGGTGCGGGCGGCCCTGCTCACTGCTGCCGAGCCGCTGGTGGTCGATCTGGGATATGGCGCGCTGCCCGTGACGACCCTGGAGCTGGCGGGGCGGCTGCGGACCGTGCGCCCCGACGTCCGAGTCGTCGGCCTCGAGATCCATCCCGAGCGGATCGTGCCGCCGCAGCAAGGGGTCGAGTTCGGGCTCGGCGGGTTCGAACTGGCTGGGCTGCAACCAGTTCTGGTGCGCGCGTTCAACGTGCTGCGCCAGTATCACGTCGACGACGTGGCCGAAGCGTGGACGCAGATGCGGACGCGGCTGGCGCCAGGCGGGCTGATCGTCGACGGCACCTGCGACGAGCTCGGCAGACGCTGCTGCTGGGTCCTCCTCGATGAAGCCGGCCCGGTGAGCCTCACGCTGGCCTGTGATCCGTTTGCGATCGACAAGCCGTCGGACCTCGCCGAACGGCTGCCCAAGGTGCTGATCCACCACAACGTGCCCGGCCAACCCATCCACCGCCTGCTGACCGCCGCCGACCGCGCGTGGGCGGCTGCCGCGGGGCATGGCGTCTTCGGACCCCGGGTGCGGTGGCGGGCGATGCTGGAGTCCCTGGCCACGGACGGCTTCCCCGTCGAGCCTCCGCGGCGTCGCCTTCGCGATGGCGTGCTGTCCGTTCCGTGGTCGGCGGTCGACCCTTCCTAACTTCACCCCGCACTAAGCTGATGGGATGCGGATTGCCCTAGCGCAGATCCAGAGCGGCACCGACCCCACGGCAAACCTCGGCATCGTCGAGGACCACACCCGTCGCGCCGCCGACTCAGGCGCCCGGATGGTGCTCTTCCCCGAGGCGACGATGTGCCGTTTCGGCGTGCCCTTGGCGCCCGTCGCCGAACCGCTCGACGGACCATGGGCGTCGGGGCTGCGCGCGATCGCCGAGCGCTCCGGCATCGTCGTCGTCGCGGGCATGTTCTGCCCCAGTGACGACGGTCGGGTCACCAACACACTGGTTGCCGCGGGTCAGGGCCTCGACGAGCACTACCACAAGATCCATCTCTACGACGCGTTCGGATTCACCGAATCACGCACGGTCGCACCGGGTTTCGATCCCGTGCTGATCACCGTCGACGGTGTCGGCGTCGGCCTGACCACGTGCTACGACGTCCGCTTCCCCGAACTCTTCGTCGAACTCGCCCAACGCGGCGCCCAGCTCGTCACCGTGCACGCATCGTGGGGGTCGGGCCCAGGCAAGCTGGAGCAGTGGACCCTGCTGGCGCGGGCCCGCGCGCTCGACTCGACCAGCGTCATCGTTGCCGTCGACCAGGCCTACCCGGGCGACGAGATCGCCACCGCCGGGCCGACCGGCGTCGGCGGCAGCGTGGTCTGCTCCCCCACGGGCGACGTGCTGGCGGCAGCGGGTGCGGATCCGCAGCTCCTGCTCGTCGACGTGGACCTCGATCCCGTGGCGAAAGCCCGCGACACCATCGCGGTGCTTCGCAACCGCGCCGAGTTCGCTCAGTCCGGTAAGGCACAATCGCTGGGGTGACCGACCCCTCCGATCCCTGGGCTCGCCCCGCCCAACAGCCGCCTCAGTCGTATCAGCCCCAGCCAGGGCACCCGGCCGGGCCGACGTACGCCGCGCCGCCACCGCCGCCTCAGGGGTACTCACCGCAGGGCCCTGGACCGGCTGGACCGTCCGGAGCCGATACCGAGCCGACCGAGCCATCGGCGGGCAGGTTCAAGCGCCTCGTCCGCGATCCGCTGTCGATCGTGCTCATCTTCGTCATCGTGCTCGCACTCGGCGCGGCGGCCCTGATCGGTGGCGAGATCTACGCCCGCCACCGCGGCGACGAGGTGGTGGCCGCAGCCGTCAGTTGCGTCGTCCAGGACAACGCCACGGTCTCGTTCGGTGCGCTGCCCCCGTTCCTGTGGCAAAACATGACGAAGCACTACGACAACATCTCGGTCACCACCGCGGGCAACCAAATCCGCGACATCAAGGGCATGAAGGCCGAGATCAACATCGACGACGTCCGCCTGCAGAACAACGGCACGTCGTCGGGCACGATCGGGGCACTCAACGCCACGATCTCGTGGAGCACCGAGGGCATCAGGCAGACCATCCAGGACTCGATCCCGATCGTCGGCAGCTTCGTCACCGGGGTCAAGACCAACCCGTCGGACGGCACGGTCGAGTTGCAGGGGGCGCTCGGCAGCATCGTGGCCAAGCCGGAGGTCGTCGACAACGGCATCTCACTACAGGTGCAGCAGCTGACCGGCCTCGGTTTCACCCTGCCGCGTGAAACGGTGCAGCCCGCGCTCGATGCGTTCAGCGGCGAGCTGACCAAGAACTACCCGCTGGGCATCCACGCGGACAGCATCGAGGTCACCGACACCGGCGTGATCACCAAGTTCTCGACGCAGAACGCCTCGATGCCCGCCGGTGGCCAGGACCGCTGCTTCGCGGGCGTCTAGAACTCGGGCGTCTAGAAAGCCAGGCCGTCGAGCACCGCACGCGTGCCGGACAGCCCCAACCGGGTGGCGCCCGCGTCCAGCATCGCGGTGGCGTCGGCAGCGGTGCGAATGCCACCGCTGGCCTTGACCTCGACGGTCGGGCCGACGGTGGCGACCATCAGCTGGACGGCGCGCACCGACGCTCCGCCCGCGGGGTGAAACCCGGTGGAGGTCTTGACGAACTCGGCGTCGGCCTCGGCCGCCGCCCGGCAGACCTCGACCAGGGTCTGCTCGCCGGCCAGGTCCAGCAGTACGGCCGACTCCACGATCACCTTCAGCACTGAATCGGGGACGGCCGCACGGACCGCTTCGATGTCGGCGCGGACCGCGTCGAGGTCACCGCGGATCGCTGCGCCAACGTCGATCACCATGTCGACCTCGTCGGCGCCTGCCGCCACGGCGAGCGCGGCCTCGTGCGCCTTGATCTCCGAAACGTGCTTGCCAGAAGGGAATCCGACGACCGTCGCGATGAGCGTGCCGACCGATTGCGCCCGCCTGGCGGCTTCCACCATCGACGGCGAGACGCACACCGCGTACACGCCGAGGTCCGCCGCCTCCTCGACGAGGAAGGTGACGTCGACGTCGGTGGCCTCCGGCTTGAGCAGGGTGTGGTCGACCATGGGGGCGACGAGATCTCTGGTCCAGAGGGCCATCAGAACGGCTCCTCGGTGCCACCGGGATTGCAGCGGGTGTCGACCATCGTGGCGTCGTCGACCACGGGCCGCCACGGCTCGAGGTTCCAGCTGGTCTTGCCGGGCTGCGCGATCTCGGCGAAGCTCCAGTGGCACATGAACTGCGCGCGCATGCCGGGAAGGTCGGCGTCGGGCGACAGTGCCAGCACCTCGGTCCACGCCTCGTCGCCCTGGACGGCATTGTTCAACTCGCCCGCGGCGGACCGACCCGCCCGGGTCGGATACACGCGCAGGCTGGACAGGTCACCCCAGTGCACCCATTCGGTGTGATCGACGAAGGGCGGCGCGGCGACGGGGTCGGCGGCGGCGGTCGGGGCGAGGCCGACAGCGGTGAACGCACCCGTCAGGAAGAAGGCCGCCGTCATGGCGGCGGGCAGACCACGCATTCTCGTTATCGCGACTTCCCCTGAACTTCGAGGATCTTGGGACGGACGTCGACGAGATAGATGCCGATCGCGCACGCGGCGATGGCCGAACCGACCGGCGGCGGAAGGAACAAGCTCACCAGGCCGGTGCCGCCGAGGATGGCCAGCCAGATCGGCTTGCTGAGCTTCTCGGCGGCGGTGTAGGCGTCGGTGCGCTGGATCGCCGCGTGGACGAACGCGTACAACCCCACGAGCAGAACGCCCACCTGAATGGCGAAGAGGACGTAACTCGCCAGGTCCTGAAGCATCACGCTCCAAGACTATGCGGGTTACGTCCCCTAGGTCGACTCGCCTTGACAGCCAGTCGGCTTTACTTCTGGGTGACCTTCTTGGCAGGCGCCTTCTTGGCAGGTGCCTTCTTGGCCGGGGCCTTCTTGGCGGGAGCCTTCGCAGCAGCCTTCTTCGCGGGGGCGGCAGCCTTCTCGGCCTTCTTCGGCAGCTCGACGCCGACCAGCTTGGCGGCGCGCTCACCGACGGCGCGCGTCTGCGTGGCGACGGTACCCAGCGCGTCCTGCGTCAGCTCGACGGCCTGGTCGGTCACGCTCTCGACGCGGTTGGCGGCCTCTTCGATCGCCGGTTGGCTGCGCAGGCGTGTCAGCGCTTCCTCGCCACGCTCGACGAGCTTGTTGTACTGGGCGGTGGCGGCCTCGGCATAGCCTTCGGCGGCCTTGCGCAGCTCGTCGGAGCTCAGCTTCTCGCGCAACTCGGTGACCTGCGACGGCAGCTCTTCCTGCAGCTTGGTGAACTGGGCGCGACGTTCCTGGGCGCGGGTGGACGCATCGGTGCGGGCCTCCCCGGCACGCTCACGCAGGCTGGCGACGATCTCGTTCACGGTGGCGAGCGCGAGGTCGGCCGCGCCGACGGCGGCGAGCAGCGGGGCCTTCAGGTCTTCAACGGTGGGCTGGGTCTTCTCGGCCATGATCTTGTTTCCTTTCGAACTTCGTTTTCGGATTGGCTAATCAGCAGATGATCGGATGTCAGTCAGTGGCTGGCTCCTCATCCATGGCTTCGTTCTGATCGCAGAACGAGGTGTAGATGTCGAGCAGCACCTGCTTCTGCCGCTCGGTGATCGCGGTGTCCATGACGATCGCGTCGCGAACCTCGCTTGGCTCGCTGGGCTCGAGAAGTCCTGCTCTGACGTAGAGCACGTCCGCGGAAACCCGAAGCGCCTTGGCGATCTGGTTGAGAACCTCCGCGGAGGGCTTCCGCAATCCCCTCTCGATCTGGCTGAGGTAGGGATTGCTGACGCCGGCCTTCTCGGCCAACTGCCGCACCGAAACCTGCGCGGCTTCGCGCTGGCTACGGATGAAGCCTCCGATGTCCTGTGCGGCGGTGGACACGACAGCGGCAAGTTTTTCGTCCTGCGGCATGTTCATCCCCCTCCACATCGGGTATCCGAATTGCTTCGAACCCAACCGTAGGGCGGGGTGCTAACTATTGCAAGCACTTGTTAGCGGCCAGCGGCGTTCAGAACAACAGTTGCGCCACCGAGAAGATGATCAGGCCCGCGAGCGAACCGACCACGGTGCCGTTGATTCGGATGAACTGCAGGTCACGGCCTACGTGAAGCTCGATGCGACGACTCGCCTCGTCCGCATCCCACCGCTCGATGGTCTCGGTGATGATCGCTGTGATCTCCGTCCCATACTGTGAAACCAGGTGCTGAGCAGCCCGAACGATCCAGTTGTCGACCTTGTCGCGGAGGTGGGCGTCGTCCCGCAGCGACTCACCGATGTGCCCCACCGAGTCGGCGATCCTGGTGCGCAGCGTGGAGGTGGGGTCGTCGACCGACTCGAGGAAGATGCGCTTGGCGGTGGTCCACGCCGTCTCGGCAGCCTTCGCCACCTCATCGCGGGCCATGATCTGGTCCTTGACCTTCTCCGCGCGGGCGATCGTCGCCTCGTCGTTCTGAAGGTCGTCGGCGAACTCGAAGAGGAACTTGGTCGCCGACCGGCGCAGCTCGTGATCGGGGTTGCGGCGCACCTTGTCCGTGAAGTCCATCAACTCGCGGTGGATGCGATCACCGACGAGGTTGTCGACCCACCGCGGCGTCCACGTCGGGGAGTCCCGCTCGATGACGCGCTCGATGATGTCGTCGGCGCCCAGCGACCATTCGAACGCCCGGTCGGCCAGCAGTTGCAGCAGCGCCTCTTGACGGTGCTCCTCCAGCAGGCTGGAGAGCACCCGACCCACCGGTGGCCCCCACTGCGGTTGCGCGATGCGCTTGACGATCATGCGGTCCAGAACCTGCTGGACGTCCTCGTCGCGAAGCATCTCGACAAGCACCCGCAGCATGGTCGACGCCTCTGCGGCGACGCGCTCGGCATGGGTGCTGTCGGAGAGCCACTTGCCGAGGCGACCGGCGACCTCGGCCTCGCGCAGCTTGGTCTCGATGACTGCCGGTGACATGAAGTTCTCCCGCACGAAGGTGCCGAGACCCTCGCCGAGCTGGTCCTTCTTGCGCTTGATGATCGCGGTGTGCGGAATGGGGATGCCCAGCGGATGCTTGAACAGCGCCGTGACGGCGAACCAGTCGGCCAGCGCGCCAACCATGCCTGCCTCGGCGGCCGCCCGGACGTAGCCGACCCAGCCATGGGCGCCATGGGATTGAGCCCACGCGGACGCCAGGAAGACGACCGTCGCACCGATGAGGAAGCTCAGTGCGACGACCTTCATCCTGCGCAGTCCGCGACGGCGCTCGGCGTCTGCCGCGGAGTCAACCCCGGCGATCGATTCGGCGAAGCTCGGCCGCTGCTCGGCGGTGGGGGTGTCTACCACCTCTTCATCATCCTGCATGCCGCTACCGGCAGCTCGGCCCACCGAGGCAAAGTACGACTTCCGCCGTATCATCTACTGGGACGAGGGAATGGAATGACGGCGGAAGTAGCAGGGGCGAGCCCGACGGGACCGGTGAAGACCGACGGGCGCAAACGGCGCTGGCACCAACACAAAGTCGATCGACGCAATGAGTTGGTCGACGGCACGCTGGACGCCATCCGGCGCCGCGGCAGCAACGTGAGCATGGACGAAATCGCCGCCGAGATCGGTGTCTCCAAAACTGTGCTGTACCGCTACTTCGTCGACAAGAACGACCTGACGACCGCGGTGATGATGCGGTTCGCCCAGACCACGTTGATCCCCAACATGGCCGCCGCCCTGTCCTCGAACCTCGACGGGTACGACCTGACCCGCGAGATCATCCGCGTCTACGTCGCCACCGTCGCCGCCGAGCCGGAGATCTACCCGTTCGTGATGGCCAACAGCTCGGCGAGCAAGAGCAAGGCGGTCGCCGACTCCGAGCAGATCATCGCCCGCATGCTCGGCGTGATGCTCCGCAGACGGATGGCATCGGTCGGGATGGACACCAACGGGGCCAACCCGTGGGCGTTCATGATCGTCGGCGGCGTGCAGTTGGCCACCCACTCCTGGATGTCCAACCCGCGGATGACGGCCGACGAGCTGATCGACTACCTGACGATGCTGTCGTGGAACGCGTTGCGCGGCATCGTCGAAGCGAACGGATCGCTGGAGAATTTCAACTCGGTCCCGCATCCGTCCCCGACCCTGCCGTCCCGACTGCTTGACTGACGGGATGGCCGACACCTTCGACACGTCTGACGTCCCGTCGCTCTGGACCCACGAACCGAAGGTCCACCTCGAGTTCAAGGCGGGCGACAAGGTCGCCGACATCAAGACGAACGCCACGCCGGGGTTCAAGGGATCGAAGTCGGACGCACCCGATCTCCAGGTGGAGCGCAACCAGCGGTTCGCCGAGTTGCAGGAGATGTTGTACGCCTGCAGCCGGTCCGGCGACACCCGCAAGGTCCTGCTGGTGCTGCAGGGCATGGACACTGCGGGCAAGGGTGGCATCGTCAAACACGTTGTCGGCGCGTGCAATCCGCAAGGAGTCCGCTACGCGAGCTTCGGCAAGCCGACCGCCGAGGAGCTGTCCCACCACTACCTCTGGCGGATCCGCAATGCGCTGCCGCCCGCGGGCCACATCGGCGTCTTCGATCGCTCGCACTACGAGGACGTGCTGATCGTGCGGGTGCACGACCTGGTCCCGCCCGAGGTGTGGGGCGCCAGGTACGACGAGATCAACGCGTTCGAGAAGGAACTCGTCGACGACGGGACGACGATCGTCAAGGTGGCCATGTTCGTCTCCCTCGACGAGCAGAAGAAGCGGTTGGCCAAGCGCCTGGACCGTCCCGACAAGTACTGGAAGTACAACCCCGCCGACATCGACGAGCGCGAACTGTGGCCCAAGTACCAGGAGGCCTACCAGGCCGTGCTGGATCGCACCTCGACGGATTACGCGCCGTGGCACATCGTGCCGTGCGACCGTAAATGGTACAGCAGGTTGGCGATCACCGAGCTGGTCATCGAGGCCTTGGTGCCATTCGACTTGTCTTGGC
>JAOPWT010000484.1 GCA_025965555.1 Mycobacterium sp. | reverse complement strand
GTCGAGTACCAGGGTGTCGGTCTTGTTCGGCGCGGGCTTCGGTTCCTTCTTCCGCTTCGCCCGCACCTTGGGCTCGGGCACGGTCGGGGTCTCGTCGACGAGCGGCTCGTCGAGCGGGTAGTTCTCCATCGGCGTTCCCGCAGGCGAGGGCGCGCCGGGCCACCGCGAATCGTCGCCACGGGACGCTGCCGGGTCGTCGTAGTACCCGTCGGAGAAGTCCTCGGCCTGCTCGACCGCGTACTCGTCGTAGTCGTAGTCGTCGTCGTAGTCGTCGTCGTCGTCGGTGTCGCCGCGGTAAGCGCCCATGAAGATCGACTGCACGACCGCCGGAACCTCACGGATCGTCGTGCCCGTCACCAGGAGTAGGCCGAAGAGCACGCCGATGATCAACAGCGGAGTGGCGATCCACGGGGTAAGGCCGTCGGACAGCGGGCCCCCGATCGCGAAGCCGACGAACCCCGCGACCCGCTGACGGTCAGCAGAGTCTTGCGGCGCTCCCGACCACAGATGCCACAGACCGAGCACCGGCAGCGCGATCATCGCGGTACCGAGTACCAGGCGCGGACGGGCCTCCGGATGCGGTTCGGTGCGCATCAACAGCACGGCCAGCGCCACCAACAGGATTGGCAACAGCACCACCGCCGAGCCGATGACGACGCGGACGGTCGAGTCGATCCAGCCGCCGACCGGCCGTGCCGCGTCGAACCACGAGCTGGCAGCGAGCACCACCGACACGGCGAGAAGGCCGAGCGCGATGCCGTCGCGCCGGTGTCCCGGCTCGAGGTCGCGGGCCCGCCCGACCGATCGCGCGGTCGAGCCGGCACCCTTGGCCACCATCAGCCAGCTGGCGCGCGCACCCTTGCCGATCGCGGAGCCTGCCGCGGCGACGGGTGAGGAAGTGCGCCGTGGTGCGGGTTTCCGCCGCGGGGCGGCCGGGCGCGTGGTGCGCGGTCGGGGCTTTGAGCTGCTCGAACGAGCTCCCGAGCGGGCGGCGGTCTTACTAGCCATGGGTGAAAGACTAGTCGCACTAGCCTCAAATTCACCATTAGCCACACTAGTCACAATTGAGTATCGGTCGAGATCACGGCGGGCGACGCGTGCGTGGACCGGCTCAGGGAGGTGGCGCGCTCGCTTCCTCGTCCCGTGCGTAATGTGAGCGGCGCCGAACCCACTCATCGAGGAGTCCTTCGCCATGCCCGTGACCGTCGTCGCCACCATGACCGCCAAGCCCGAGTCCGTCGACGCGGTGCGGGCCGCCTGCACCCAGGCGATCGAGGCCGTCCACCAGGAGCCGGGCTGCGACCTGTACTCCCTGCACGAGGCGAACGGCACGTTCGTCTTCGTCGAGCAGTGGGCCGACGAGGACGCTCTGAAGACCCACAGCACCGCCCCGGCGATCGGTGCCCTCTTCGGTGCCATCGGCGAGCACCTCGACGGTGCTCCCGACATCAAGATGCTGCAGCCAGTCGTCGCCGGCGACCCCGCCAAGGGTCAGCTGCGGGCCTGATGTGGGAGCGCTGACCGGGAAGGTCGCCTTCATCACCGGCGCGGCCCGCGGCCAGGGCCGCGCCCACGCGGTGAGGCTGGCGTCCGACGGTGCCGACATCATCGCGGTGGACCTGTGCGATCAGATCGCCTCGGTCCCCTACCCCATGGCGACGGCCGACGATCTGGGCGCCACAGTCAAACTCGTCGAGAACACCGGCGCCAGGATCGTCGCCGCCCGGGCCGACGTCCGCGATCGCGACTCACTCAAGACGGCGCTGAAGGCCGGGGTCGAGGAGCTCGGTGGCCGGCTCGACATCGTGGTCGCCAACGCGGGCATCGCGCCGATGGCCGACGAGAACGCCTGGCACGACGTGATCGACGTCAACCTCACTGGTGTTCACCACACCGTGGACGTTTCCATGCGCCCCATGGTCAAGGCGGGCAACGGTGGCGCGATCGTGCTCATCAGCTCCGTGATGGGACTGGTCGGTCTCGGTTCCCCCTTCGCCGGTTCCATCGGTTACGCAGCGGCCAAGCACGGCGTGGTCGGCTTGATGCGTTCCTACGCGAACCTCCTCTCACCGCAGAACATCCGGGTCAACTCGATCCATCCGGCCGGGGTGCGGACGCCGATGATCGACAACGAGTTCACCCGTAAATGGCTCGCCGACATGACCGGCGGAAACGAAGGCGGCCTGGACATGGCCGGCGCCGCCAACATGGAGACCGTCGAGCCCGAAGTCATCGCCGACACGGTCGCCTGGTTGGTGGCGGATTCGGGCCAGCACATCACCGGCGTGGCACTTCCGGTCGACGACGGCTACGTGAACAAGCGCTGATCGATGGCTCGAAATGCGGCGGCTATCACGGCCTTCGGGCCAATCGTGCTGTCCGGCGGTGGTGGCGAACATCGTGGAGGAACTGATGCTACCTGACGATCGTGCACAGCCTGATCGATCGCGTGGCGACCGAGGACGTCACCATCGGCGGCCAGCTGATCCGCGCCGGCGAGACTGTGCT
>JAOPWT010000477.1 GCA_025965555.1 Mycobacterium sp. | reverse complement strand
TCAACTCGGCCATCTTCATCCCGACCGCCGCGTACGGCAGGTCACGACGAAGCAGGCGGGCGGCGAGATCGTTGCCGTGCGCGGCGACGTACAACAACGGCAGTGGAAGGCCAACCCGCGGCCTGCTCACCCCGACCGCATCGGCAGCGATCTCGTGGACTTCACGTGTGCTCATGTATTGATCCGAGACGATGGAACGGGAACCGGCCCGCGGCAACCCGGGCGATGAGGGAGCCGTGCGGTGTCGGCTGCCAGTCGCCAGGACCATAGGTGGTCGAGATGCAGAGGGCGACGGCGGGCAACGCCTCGTCGCGCGCGTACTGCAGCACGAGGTTCTCCGCGAGGACGCGAGCATCGATGTAGGCGCCACCCTGGCTCCAATTGTGCGGGTCGTCCTCGGTGACGGGCCGATGGTCGTTGATCGCCAGCGTGCCAGCGGTACTCGTGAACACGAACTTGTGCAGGTCGGCGGAGACGGCTGCGTCAAGGACGTGCCGCAGACCCTCGACGTTGGTCCGGTACAGCGGAGCCGGATCGCGCAGCCACATCCTCGCGGCGACGACGCAGTAATAGACGTCGTCGCAACCTGCCATGGCCGAGCGCAGCGCCTCGTCGTCGAAGACGTCGCCGTAGCACCGTTCGACCGCGAGGTCGTCGATCCCACGGGTGGAGCTGGTGCGGCGCAACATCACGCGTACGTCATTGCCGTCTGCCACCAGCCGCCGCGTGACGTGGGAACCGAGGAAGCCACTTGCCCCGATGACGAGCTTGCCCTTGTTGATCACTGCGGGGCCTTTACGCTGGTGAGCTGGTAGAACGCAGCCAGGGTGGCAAGGTCGGCCATCCGTGCCCCGCTTCCATCATCGGTTGTTTGTGCGCCATTCTCGCCACCTGCGGGTAATCACGTTCTAAAATCTGGAAATGAGCTTTCCGGCACGTCAGCTGCACACCCGCCGACTACTTCTCGGTCTCGGTCCGCTGACCGTGACCGCGATCCTGGCACTCGGCACCGGCGTGGCCGTCGCGGACGACGATCCGTTGCCGCCGGGGCCACCGCTGCACGCCGTGAAGTACACCGTGTTCTCGGAGACGCCGTTCCGCAACGCCGAGATCTACTACCGCGACACCGATCCGCCGAACTGGGCTGACTACAGCCACAATCCGTACCAGTTCAGCCCCAACGTGGAGGCCGATCTCGGACCCAATCAGTCCTGGACCATGGACGTGATGCTCGCCAACCCGAATGACTGGGCCATGGTGACCGTCGGCAGCCTTGACTCGCCGAAGAGGCCGAACTTCCACTGCGTGCTGGCCGTGGACGGCCAGGTCGTGGCGACCAATCAGGGGCCCAAGGGAGCGCTCTGCTCGATCCGGAACTGGTGAGGCCAGGACGCGCGGTTCAGGCGGTCGCAGTGGTTGTCGTGGTCGTCTCCACGGACACCCGTTCGCCCTCGAAGCGGCGCAGCCACTCCTCGCAGAACGCGAGCATTTCGGCGTGACCGTTCGACATGCCGAGCGCACGCTCGAGGACCAGCACCTGGGACACGCTCGTCGCAAACAGCGCCCACACCACCGGCGGCACGTCGGCCACTTCGTAGCCGTACCGCCGCAATGCCGAGGTCATCGCCTCGACCTGCTGCTCGCGGAAGCGCTCGGCGTAGAACGCGATCTCCGTGCGCAGGGCCTTGCGGTGGTTGGCGAGTCCCATGAACTCCATGGTGAGCTGCGTGGTCTGCGGGTCGGTACCGAACTCCCACAGCGCCCACAGCGGTTGGTCCGACTGCAGCGCTTCGGCCAGAGCCTCGAGCCCCTGCTTCGCCCTGCGACGGAAGACCTCGATGAACATCTCGTCCATCGTGCGGAAGTAGTAGTGCACCAGCTGCGGCTTCAATCCGGCCCGTTCGGCCACCCGCCGCGAGGTCACCGCGGCGTAGCCGTCCTCGAGCATCAGTTGCTCGGCGGCGTCGAGCAGCACACCGCGATTCTTGGCGTCCGGCCCCCCGATCCTCCGGTCCGATGCCATGCCCACACTTCCTTCGCTGAGTCCCGTCCAGTCCGCCATGCAAATCGTAGACGCTGGTCGGCCGCGTGACCTTGACCACGACCTTACTCGATGCTAAGCATGTGCTCAGCACTTTCAGTCCACGGATTGCGACGTCGCGGCGCACCGCCGCATCACCCTGTCTCCCGCCTCACGGCATCGGAAGGAACCCAAGAGATGACCGCTGACTTCGACACTGTCGACTACTTCACCGATCAGTCTCTGGTCCCGGATCCGCATCCCTACTTCGACCACCTCCGCAGCAAGTGTCCGGTGGTCCGCGAGCCCAACTACGGCGTCCTCGCCATCACCGGGTACGACGAGGCGAACACGGTGTTGAAGGACACCGACACGTTCTCGTCGTGCATCGCGGTCGCGGGGCCCTTCCCGCCGCTTCCCTTCACACCGGAGGGCGACGACATCACCGCGCAGATCAGCGAACACCGGTCGTCGATGCCCATGTTCGAGCACATGGTCACCATGGACCCGCCGGATCACACCAACGCTCGCTCGCTGCTCAACCGACTCCTCACGCCGAGCAGGCTGAAGGAGAACGAGGACTTCATGTGGCGCCTCGCCGACGAATGCCTCGACGACTTCATCGCCGACGGCCAGTGCGAGTTCCTGTCCGCTTACGCAAAGCCGTTCTCGCTCTTGGTGATCGCCGATCTGCTCGGTGTACCCCACGACGATCACGACGAGTTTCGCACCGTGCTCGGCGCGCCACGACCCGGCGCGCAGGTGGGCTCGCTCGACGGCGAACTCGTCGGCCTGAACCCGCTGGAGTGGCTCGACGACAAGTTCGTTGCTTACCTGGAGGAGCGGCGCGAGACCCCGAGGGACGACGTGCTGACCGCGCTGGCCACCGCGAAGTATCCCGACGGTTCGACTCCCCCCGTCCTCGAGGTGGCCCGATCGGCGACGTTCCTGTTCGCCGCGGGCCAAGAGACCACCACCAAGCTGCTGTCGGCCTCGATCAAGGTTCTCGGCGACCATCCGGAGATCCAGGCGGCATTGCGCAAGGACCGCAGCCGAATTCCCATCTTCGTCGAGGAGTCGCTGCGGATGGACGCTCCGGTGAAGAGTCAGTTCCGGTTGGCCAAGAAGAACACGAAAGTCGGCGACATGGACGTTCCGGCAGGCACGACGATGATGGTGTGCCCCGGTGCGGTCAACCGCGACCCGGTGCGCTTCGAGAACCCCCACGACTTCAGCCTGGATCGCAAGAACGTGCGCGAGCACATCGCGTTCGGCCGCGGCGTGCACTCCTGCCCCGGCGGCCCGCTGGCGCGCGTCGAGGGCCGGGTTTCCATCGAGCGCATCCTCGACCGGATGGCCGACATCACCATCGACGAGGACAAGCACGGCCCGGCGGGTGATCGCAGCTACAACTACGAGCCCACGTTCATCCTGCGCGGGCTCACCGAGATCAACATCAGGTTCACCCCCGTCTCTTGAGGCGGCCCAAAGCTGGAATACCGCAACGCAAAACGACTTGAAGAGGTGCGAGTGTCGATAGGCTGCTATCGACGTTGCATGCACGAGGACGGGAGATGGCCGTGACCACGACGGCAAGGGCACTGACGCCCGCACTGGGCGCAGCCCTGGTGACGGCGGCGACCCTGTTCGCTCCCGCGGCCGGTGCAGCGGCCACCATGCGGATCGGGAACTACGAGGTTCTGAACGACCGCTGGAACGATCACTCTTGGGTCTGGTCCGTTGCCCACCAATGCAACGGTGTCGATCCCGAATGTGCCACGTACTTCGACGATCCGGTGATCGCACCGCATACCGACAACCTCAACGTCATCGCCATTCCGCGACCGCTGAAGAGCCAGCGGTTCCAGAACACGGCGTTCTATGCCGACGGTCGGTACACGCTGACGGTCGACGTACCCGATGGCGTGCGGTGCATCGGCTACAACCTGCCCTCGCACGACGTCTACTCGTGGGACGCGGCCAGCCTGGCTGGCACCATCGACTCGTCGTACGACGCGAGCTGCTACGGCGGCCCCGGCGGCACCAGCACGTATACCTTTTCGCTGCAACGGTTCTGAGCGTCCCAGCCGGCGACCCTAGATGTCTCCGCGCGTCCAGGTGCTGGCGCCCTCGCGCGCGTCACAGGACAGGAACAAACCGTCGGGGGCCTGCGCCATCGAACCGTCGCGGCCGGAACAGTTGCTGCCCTCGAACTTGACGCCGAGCATGTTGGTGGTGCGGAACCAACGAGGCGCCTTGCGCCGCGGCGATCCGCAGAACAGCAACCTGCCCCAATCCGTCACCCCGAACACGTAATAGGTGGTGTTGTCGCACGGCGCACCCAGAACTGCCCCCGGTTGGATACCCGGCGCGCACGCGGGCTCGTTGCACGAGGTCGGGTCATCGGGGGGCGCGGGATCGGACGGGCTGGCCACCGCCGCAGGCGCTGTCAGAAGCCCTGCGGCCATCAGGCCGGCAGCGGCAGCAACGACGATTCGCACGGTCCTTACTCTCGCACATCGGAGAGTGAAATTCTCCTCTTCGGAGAAGATCAACGTGACCGGA
>JAOPWT010000451.1 GCA_025965555.1 Mycobacterium sp. | reverse complement strand
CACCGTCGGACCGGAACCCGCCAGCGCTTCGACGAGGGCCGCGCGGCGCTCGGTGAACGGGCGCCCGGTGTAGTCGTCATCGCCGAGGGCGAGCAGGTCGAACGCGATGAACGAAGCAGGCGTCCGCTCGGCGAGCATGCGCACCCGTGATGCGGCGGGGTGCAGGCGCAGCTGCAGCGTTTCGAAGTCCAGACCGCGGTCTCCTGCGATGACGATCTCTCCGTCGATGACGCAGCGCTCGGGCAGCTCGGCCGTCACGGCGGCGACCAGTTCGGGGAAGTAGCGGGTCAGCGGCCTCTCGTTGCGGCTACCCAACTCCACCTCGTCGCCGTCGCGAAAGCAGATGGATCGGAACCCGTCCCACTTGGGCTCATACGAGGCGTCCGGCGGTATCACCGGAACGGACTTCGCCAGCATCGGGGCGACCGGTGGCATGACGGGCAACCTCATCGGCCCCATTCAACACGGGCGATGACATTCGGCGATGACATTGCCCGGTGTCGGAGGTCTACGTGAGTATGGAGACCATGGGCCTAGCCGTACAGCCACCCGTCGAGCCGATGTTGGCCAAGGCCGCCACCAAGGTGCCCGACGATCCAGGTGAATGGTCCTACGAGCCGAAGTGGGACGGCTTCCGTGCCCTGGCGTTTCGCGATGGCAACGACATCGTGCTGCAGTCCCGCAGCGGCAAGGAACTCGGTCGGTACTTCCCGGAACTGCTCGACGCACTGCGTGACGAGCTGGCGCCCCGCTGCGTCCTCGACGGTGAGGTCGTGGTTCCTCGGGAGATCGACGGACGCGTCCGGCTGGACTGGGAGTCCCTGAGCCAGCGCATCCACCCCGCCGAGAGTCGGATCACGATGCTCGCCGAGCAGACGCCTGCCCACTTCATCGGGTTCGACGCGTTGGCCACGGCGGACCGGTCGCTGTTGGAGCAACCCTTTCGCGTGCGACGCGAGGCGCTGCTCGAGCTCGTCAGCGAGAAGGCGTGGTGCCACGTCACCCGCACCACCGAGGACCCGGAGCTGGGGGCGCAGTGGCTGACCACCTTCGAGGGCGCGGGCCTCGACGGGGTGATCGCCAAGCGGCTCGACGGCCGCTACCTGCCAGGCAAGCGCGAGATGGTCAAGGTCAAGCACAAGCGTGACGCCGACTGTGTCGCCATCGGCTACCGCGTCCACAAGAGCGGTGAGGGCGTCGGGTCGATTCTGCTGGGGTTGTACCGCGAAGACGGCGAACTCCAGATGGTCGGTGGCGCAGCATCTTTCAGTGTCAAGGACCGCCTCAAGCTGCTCGCCGATCTGGAGCCGCTGCGTGAGGGCGATCAGGTCAACGACGGCGAACCGAGCCGATGGAACTCCGCGGCCGACAAGAGGTGGATACCGGTGCGACCCGAGAAGGTCGCCGAGGTGGCCTACGACCAGATGGAGGGCAACACCGTGCACGGTCTGCGCTTCCGGCACGCGGTGAGGTTCGTCCGGTGGCGACCTGACCGGGAACCGGCGAGCTGTACCTTCGCTCAGCTCGACGTGCCGCTCAACTACGACCTGTCCGACGTATTGGAGAGCTAGAATGGCAAGTGCCGCAGAGGAAGTCGAAGTCGATGGCGTCGCCGTTCGGTTGACGAGCCCGGACAAGGTGTACTTCCCCAAGCTTGGCGCCGGCGGCACCAAACGCACGCTCTTCGAGTACTACCTCGCCGTCTCGGAGCCCATGGTCGCCGTGCTGCGGGACCGGCCCACGCACCTGCAGCGGTTCCCCGACGGCATCGACGGGGAGGAGATCTACCAGAAACGCGTTCCCGCCAAGCATCCCGCCTATCTCGAGACCTGCCAGGTGACCTTCCCGTCGGGTCGGACCGCGGACGCCCTCAAGGTGACGCACCCGTCGGCGATCGCCTGGGCGGTACAGATGGGCACCGTCACGTTCCACCCGTGGCAGGTGCGCTGCCCCGACGCCGAACACCCCGACGAACTGCGCATCGACCTGGATCCGCAGCCGGGCACCGGGTTCGCCGACGCGCGGGAGATCGCGGTCGACGTGCTCAAGCCCGTGCTCGACGAGCTCGGCATCGTCGGATACCCGAAGACGTCCGGTGGCCGCGGGGT
Source organism: Mycobacterium sp. (assembly GCA_025965555.1). Classification (GTDB taxonomy): domain Bacteria; phylum Actinomycetota; class Actinomycetes; order Mycobacteriales; family Mycobacteriaceae; genus Mycobacterium. The sequence goes on along the minus strand of JAOPWT010000451.1, from coordinate 15,203 downwards.
GCACGTGTTCATCAGGATCAAGCCGGACTGGGACTTCATCGCCGTCCGCAGGGCGGGCATCGCGCTCGCCCGCGAAGTCGAGCGGCGGGCGCCGGACCGGGTGACGACGTCGTGGTGGAAGGAGGAGCGGGGGCAGCGGTTGTTCATCGACTACAACCAGAACGCCCGGGACCGCACCTTCGCCTCGGCCTATTCCGCGCGGCGCACGCCGATCGCCACGGTCTCGACGCCGTTGACGTGGACGGATCTCGCGACGGCCGACCCCGATGACTACACCATCGCCACGGTGCCCAATCTGGTTGCCACCCGCGAAGATCCGTGGGCGGACATCGAGACGGTGGCCCACTCCATCGAACCGCTGCTGGAAATGGCCGCCACGGACGAGGAACGCGGTCTCGCCGATCTGCCCTATCCGCCGAGCTACCCGAAGATGCCTGGCGAGCCGCCGCGCGTGCAGCCGAGCAAGAAGGTGGCGGCCAACTGGGAAGATGACTGAAAATTGGTGGTCGCGAACGCAAGCATGGCCCGCGTTGGCCCGATAACCTTGATATGCGTCTGAGACTCTCGAGTCGCTTCGCGCCAGCTTCAACCGATCGCTGCGAGTCGAAGGCAAGGCCGACCGCACCTTGGTGCTGTACGGCCAGTCGATCACTTACTTCAGTCAGTGGTTGATTGCGCAGGGTTTAACGGCGGACCCATCGAGCCTGACGCGAGACAACGTGCTCGGTTGGCTGGACAGGAACGGCACGTGATTTGTGACCTGGACAACAGGGGTAGGTATTGAGTGGAACGCCACCACCGAGAGGGGACGCCATGAAGTGTCAGTGTGGCCACGAACGCAGCTGGCACCGCAAGGGCCAGGGCCGCTGCGAGAATACCGAAACGGGTACCCGGGGCTTCCACAACCGACCCGAAGTTAGTCAGTGCGAATGCACCGCGTATCAAGAGAAAGAAGACACCTCGGTGACGCCGTGAACGGGACCACCTATCCCAGTGAGCTCGCCCCCGGCGACGAACATCGCAGCGCCCGGGGAGCGTCCTCTTCATCTTCATGGCGGGACCCGAGACCGTACTGACGCATCAGAGTTTTCTCAGGTAGTCGCGTTAGTTCCGTGACCGATCACTGCTAGAAAGACTCCAGTGACTGGGCGATCCGTCTCTTGAACGACTTGTTGGATACAGGTGGCATTTTCCGTAGCCCGAAGTCGTGGCCATCGCGCGTGCTCGAATTAGGCGTTCCACGAGTTTTGGTCGTGCGACAGGTGCTAGCCGAAGACCGCCCGCTTGTCAGCCATTGGTCACCCCGTCACTCGCCCGGGCACTATTGCTGCTCGCTGGGGGCGGCGGCAATCCCGATCCGATCGGCGACCTCGTCGGATTGCTCGCGGTCGATGCCGCTGCGCAGCGACTCGAAGATGGCCAGGCCCTGACCGACGAGGCCGGTGGCGATCTCACTGAGTCCGTCGGCACCGTTGAGCACCGTCAGATTCGCCCCCGACAACCCTTGGGCGGCCTGCTTGACGATCTCGGGCAGCTGGTCGATCAACATCCGGTCCAACGCCACCCGGTTGTGCGAGGCGGCCGCCTCGGCCTGGATCTTCATCTTCTCCGCGTCGGCGACGGCCAGAATCCGGACACGCTCCGCCTCGGCCTCGGCGGGCTTCACCACCTCTGAGACCAGCTCCTGCTGACGGAGCTCGGCGGCGCGCTGCGCCAACTCGGTACGCATCTGCAGCACTTCACGCTGCGCCTGCGCCTCGGCCAGCGGCCCGGCCTGGGCGGCCTCGGCCTGAGCCTTGTCGACCTCGGCTTTGTACTGCGCCTTGACGATCGCAGTCTGCCGCGCGAACTCGGCCTGAGCGCGTTGTGACTCCTGCTCCGCCTCGGCGGAAGCCTGATTGGCCCTGGCCTGAGCGATCTGCGCTTGCTGCTGAATGGCCGCGTTGTGCGGTGCCGACATGGCCAGGATGTATCCCAGCGAGCCGTCGTCGATCGACTGGATCTGCAGGGCATCGACGGTCAGCCCGATCTTGATCATCTCCTCCTTGGATCCATCGAGCACCTCGGTGGCAAGTTTCTGGCGTTCCTTGATGATCTGCTCGACGGTCATCGACCCGATGATCGAACGCAGATGCCCGGCGAAGATCCGCCCCGTCAGCACCGCCATCTGATTCTGGTCCGATAGGAATCGTTGGCCAGCGCTGACCACGCTCCCGCTGTCATTGCCAACCTTGAACGCGATGACCGCTCGAACGTTCAGCGTGATGCCCTGCTGGGTGACGCACTTCTCCTCGACCTCGGCCTCACACATCGCCAAGGTGAGGAACCGCACCTTCCTGAACAGCGGCATGATGAACGCGCCGTGACCGGTAACCACGCGAAACGGTGCATCACCAGCGCCACGGCCTCCGGAGATCAGCATCGCCTGATCGGGTGCGGGAACTCTGTAACCGAACATGTGCACTCCTCTATGTGTCGTATTCTGCCGTCGTCGTGAGTGGGTCAGAAGCCGAGGCTGGACCACTCCTCCACCAGGACAGTCCGCGGACCGCGGGTGTCGATCACCAACACCTCGGTGCCCTTGGGGAGGGGTTCCTGCGACCACGCCAAGTAGGCCTCCTTGGACCCGCGCACGGCCAGAAGCACTTCCCCCGCGCCCCTAGCTCCCCTGGTTGCCACGATCAACGATCCGACGCAGCCGATCACCGAGACCTCGTCCACCACCTCGGTACTCCCTCCCGACATGTCTCCCCGTGAATCCATGTCTCGATGTCAAGAGTCCCACCTCACGTCAACCGCTTACATGGATGAGCACCCTGTGGCTGAGAACTGGGGGAGCTCAGCACGGCCTGGCAGCCGCTATGCACTGCGGGCGTCCCCTATCGTTCGCGGAGCACACACCCGAGCCTTGATCTGGGACGACGATGACGTGGATATGGTCGCGCCGTTCAGCCTGCCGTTAGGGTGATGACTTCCCCGTTGGGCCGCTGGGGCTGGCCGGTGTGGCGGTTCAGCGGCATCAGTAACGGCTCCAGAGGATGACGGCGGAGGTCGAGAGTTTGGCGGCCCACCAGTAGCACCAAAGCGGCGATGAGTATCGCGGAGGCCCCGGCGTTACCCAAACCCAGCCCCCCGCGATCGTGGCTCCTGCTCAGGATATTGCCCATCTCCGCACCCCAGGGGCGAGTCAGGATGAAGGCGATCCAGAACAGCAGAACGCCGTTGATATCTGTGAAGTAGTGCGCGGCCAACAGCACCAGCATGGCCGCCGTGAGCATCAGCACGGCCGGTCGCAGTCCGACGCCCAGCCCGCCCGCCAGGTAGTCGCCGGTGGACGTGCCGAGGCTGTTGGAGAAGACGACGGCGATCCAGAACAGCACTTCACCGCTCAGGGTGGCGACGTTCTCGACGTTGAGGGTCTGGCCGCTGCGCCACCAGACCAGCAACACCAGGGCCAACCCGGTGCCGAGGATCAGCGCGCCGGTCGCCTGTCCGAGGCCGGACGTGTAGTTGATGAAGTCCGAGATCGTGGTCCCGGCGGTGCTGGTGAGGACCACCACGGTCCAGAACAGAGCCGGGTGGAAACGGCTGGCGCGCAATTGTATTGTCACGGCGACGAGGAAGGTGGCGATTAATAGCTCGGCGGCGCGGAGGGTGCCCAGCCCAAGTGTCTGGGAGAAATAGTCACCGGCCGTCTCGCCCAGAGTGGTGGCCAGAATCTTGATCGCCCAGAACAGTGCAGTGATGTGAGGCAGCTTGCGCAACACGTACTGGCCGGGAGGCAGGGTCATAATCGAACCATCGCATAGGGCACCGCGCCGAGCATGCCGCCGCAGCGAGGTGGTAGCCAACGCACAGGAGTGCTCTCAGCCTGGAGTCCTGACACGTAGATCGGTTTGACCCTGGGGCTTCTGAACGGTGGGGTCGGACCGGGGCTAGAGGCGACGGCACCCGCTCAAGGGCGACACCACGATCGAGCGCTCCGGCGCCGGTCTGGCGGATGCGGCAGCCAACGGTCGCAATGGCGGACGACCGCTCAAGGTGGATGATGCCGTTGCCGCCAAGGCCCGCGAACTTCATGAGAAAGGCATCACGCCCAGCGACATGGCAAAGATTGTTGGGGGTCTCCCGCTCGACGCCCGCAGGACCCCGGTCGAGAACGAATCACCAAGCAGACTATGAGAACCAAACCGCCAGGCGCGTCGCTTGCCCCCATCCCGAGTTCAACGACGGCCTCTAGACCACTATGCGTTCGTCACGTCGAACTCCGACGACTTCTCAGCGCTGAACGGCGACAAGCGTCAGCCGCACAGCGACCTGGCCGACCACTTCGCCACTGACAATTCGACATACCGCCTGGGTGACGCGGGCCTTGAGCAAGCGCTGCACGACGAGTTCGGCGTCGAGATGGCGCAGATGATCGACGAGACGTACTTCGTCGAGGAACCGCGGGGTCTGTCTGACATCCTGGCCGCGGAAAAGGAGATGTTCGACAAGGTCCGGTACGAGCGCTCGATGCGGCACGACCGAGAGCTAATCGCCGACGGGAAGTCCGACGAGGCTGCGGAGCACAGGCGCGTGGCACGCGAGGGACGCGAGCGGGTCGAAAAGACCTATGCCGTTGATGATCTGGGGCCGTTCGACCCGTTTGATGTACCGGGTGGAACTACGTATCGAGAAAGTCCCACTCGCTGCCCAGCACCCAGCGTACGGGCCTGCGCACTCGACAGCGGCGGCGGACGAAGGCATCATCTCCTGATTATGGCCGCTGGTGAGCAGGCGAAACGGCACGTCGCGCGAGTGCTGCATGCTCACTGAGGTGGCGCGTGTCCCCATACCCACGCCGTGGGGTGTATTCGACGTGCGGGCCTTCGAGAGCCCGACCGACCACGTCTACCTGGCCATGGTGCGCGGCAACGTGGAGCAGAAGGACGGTGTCCTCGTCCGCCTCCACTCCGAGTGCCTCACCGGTGACGCGCTCGGCTCGCTGCGGTGCGACTGCGGCGTGCAGCTGCGGCTGGCCATGCGCCGGATCTCGGCCGAGGACTGCGGCGTGCTCGTGTACGCCACCGGCCACGAGGGCCGGGGCGTCGGCTTGATCAACAAGCTGCGGACGTACGTCGAGCAGGACAAGGGCCATGACACGCTCGACGCGAACCTCCGCCTCGGCCTGCCGGTCGACGGGCGCACCTACGACAACGCGGCCGCCGTGTTGTCGGCGCTCGACCTGCGGTCCGTGCGGCTGTTGACGAACAACCCGAGGAAGGTCGATGGCATGCGGCGGGCGGGAATCGACGTGGTGGCGGTTGAGCCGCTGCCGACCGCGCCGCACGCCCGCAACCTCGGCTACCTCCGCACCAAAGAGCGCAGGATGGACCATGTGGGGCCGACCGGGTTGGCGGTGACGCCCTTTGAATCCGGTCCCCTGCCGGCCGTCGACGCGAGCGCTCTGCTCGGTGAGGTACGGGCCGCTGAGGACCGGCCCTACGTCGTGCTCAAGTTTGCTCAAACGCTCGACGGACGCATCGCCACGTCCACGGGCGATGCCAAATGGATCAGCGGCGAGGCCGAGCGCCGCATCTCGCACGCGCTGCGGGCCGCGTGCGATGCCGTACTCGTCGGCGTGGGCACCGTGATGACGGACGACCCGCTCCTGACCGTCCGGCTCGTCGATGGAGCGTCGCCCCTGCGGGTCGTGCTCGACTCGACGCTTCGGCTGCCGCCCACGGCGCAGATCCTCGGCACGGACGCGGCCACCACAGTGATCACGACGCGGCGCGCGTCGGCCGGCCGCCGGACCGCCCTGCACGAGCGCGGGGTGCGCGTCCACGTCGTCCCGTCCAGCCCCCGGGGCGTCGACCTTCCTGCCGCTTTGGCCCGACTGCGGGCGACTGGCACGCTGACGCTCCTCGTCGAGGGCGGCGCCCGGGTGATCACGTCGATGCTCGGTGCCGGCCTCGTCGATCGCCTGGTGGTCGGGATCGCACCGACGATAATCGGAGCCGGCACCGAGGCAGTGGGCACACTCGGGATCACCACCGTGGCCGACGGGATCCGGCTCGTCGACCGATCGGTATACGTGCTCGACGACGACATGCTGCTGGCGTGGGATGTTGCGCGTTGCCGTTGAGTTGTTGTTTTGGTGACACGCCTGGGTCGGATTCCGGCGAAGTGCCATGTAGGAGCGTGTCTGTTGTGAGATTCTGCGGGGTGTCCGCTGGCCACGGTGTCCAGCAATGGGCAGTTCGGATTACGTAGATGAACGTCATTCTGTTCGTGTTCGCCGGCCGCAAGCAGAACATGGAACTCCAGCTCCCGCTAGTCAGGCGCATCATTACTGAGCATCCCAATGTCCAATATCACGTATGGAATCTGTCGCGTAATGACGACGACAATCATTACCTCCGAGCCATCGAGGGTGAACGCATCACCGTCTTGAATGACTATTTTGGCATCGCCCCGTGGTTGGGGTTCAATGCCATATATCGTCACTACGCTCACAACCCCAAGTACCGGGATCACCTATTCGTGAAGGTGGATGATGATGTCGTATTCATTGAAACGGGCCGGTTCGGGGAGTTCGTTGACGCCGTGAACGGCAATCGCGCGTCAGTGGTGACCGCGAAAGTCGTCAACAACGGGGCATGCACGCCCACCGAGCCGGGGTTGTGGAGCGGCTTCGAAGCCCTTTCCTTGCCGTTGTTGGATGTTCACCTTAGCGGTGAGTACGCCGTGATGAGCCACACCTACATGTTCAAGCACTGGCGCGAAATGGTCGGCCAACCCGTTAAACTCATCAAGACCCGCGACTGGTTGTCAATCAACACGATTGGCTATGACTGGCGCATGGTCCGCAGAATCGCGCGCCGCGTCGGGACACCATCGCCGGGGGATATCGCGGGCCGCAGCTTCACCCCCGGAATCAAGATCGGCGATGAGGGCATGGTGAACATGCTGCCGCGCTTGATTTTTCAAGGGTTTCTGACCGCTCATCTTTCGTTTGGCCCACAGCACGCCCATCTGACCGATGCCCAGTTGTCACTGTGGCGGAAGCGTTACGCCGCAATCGGACAGCAGTATCTCGACGCATGAACGTCGCCATCGTCATCCCTTTCAGAGACCGCGGTAATGACCCACTGCGCCCGGCCAATCTGAGGTGCGTCATCGAGCATTGGGACGGCTGGGATGTGCCTGTCCGGCTCAGCGACGACGGGCGGGTGGGAGACGCACAGTTCAACAGGTCGCAGGCCTACAACCGCGGCGCCTGGTTCGTAGATGCGGATGTGGTCGTGTTCGCAGAGGCCGACATGCTGGTGCCCTACAGCCAGATACGGCAGGCCGTCGCGATGGCGGCAGCGGCCCCGGGTCTGGTGGTGCCGTTCATCCAGTACCGCTACCTCACACCCGAAGACTCCGGCCTGGTCCGCGGGCACGACATCGAGCCGGGCGACTGCATCCCGGAATCCACCATGGACAACGGTGAGAGCATTGGCGCGATCAACGTCGTCAGTCGCGAGACGCTGGACGCGATCGGCCAGTGGGATGAGGTCTTCGAGGGGGCCTGGTATGACGACGTGGCGATGAAGATCGCCTTCGAGGTGTGCGCAGGCCCCACCCGGTGGGTCGATGGCCCGGCCTGGCACCTTTGGCATAAACCAGGTTTGGGTGGGTCGCAGCTCACCGCAGAAGACAAGGCTGCTACTGCCCGGAATAAAGAGCGATTAGAGCTATATCGACAGGCCACCACCCCCGAGCGTATCCGCGAGCTGACTGCGGGTGGGCACTAGCTTCGCTTGGGTGTCGATGAAGGTGGCGAAGTTTGGTCATGTCCAGCGCCAGCCCGGTCGGGTCGAGCCCGAACTCGGTGACCATGCGGCGGGAAAGCCGGCTCTCGATCTCGCGTAGCTGCCCCTCGCCGAGGGGGGGTCCATCGCGTCCCAGAACCGACGGGGACATGCGGTGAAGCTACTCCTATCCAGGAGGGACTGCGGCGGTTATCGCGGACCGGCCTGAACGCCGACCTTCGAGGCGCTGAAAGTGCTTGCCGCGCAGACTGATCAGCGGTTAGACGGGATTAGACGCGGGCGAGTTCGCCGCCTTCCACCCTGCTCAGCCGCCACTCACCGTCGCCGAGCAGTTCCAAATGCGCCTCGTGATGCTGGCCGACAGTGCTGCGGTGGGTGACACTGACCAGGACGGTGTCCGGGAGCTCGGTGCGCACCATGTCGTACAGCATGAACTCCAAGCCCTCGTCGAGCGCGGATGTCGCCTCGTCGAGGAATGCCACCTTGGGTTTGGTCAAGAGGATGCGCGCGAACGCGATGCGCTGCTGCTCGCCGGGCGAGAGCACCTTGGCCCAGTCGGCCACTTCGGAGAGACGCTTAGAGCACTGCGGCAGCGCCACCTTGGTCAGCACACGGTGCAGTTCCTCGTCGGGAATCTCGCCGGGTTCCTTGGGGTAGGACACCACCGCGCGCAGGTCACCGAGCGGTACATACGGCATCTGCGACAGGAACACCGTCTCGTTGGCGCCGCCGGGGCAGCGCAAGGTGCCTGTGGTGTACGGCCACAGCTGGGCCAGGCTGCGCAGCAGCGTGGTCTTGCCGGCGCCCGACTTGCCGGTGATGATCAACGTGTCGCCAAGGTTCAGGCGCAGATCCAGCGGCCGGATCAACTGCTCGCCGGCCGGCGTACGCACCTCGACGTCGTCGAGTTCGACCAGGCAGTCCCTGCTGGGCGTGACGGTCAGCGACGGCAGCGCGCGACCCTCCTCGTTGGCCGTCACCAGCCCGTGCAAGCGGATGATCGACGCGCGCCAGCCGGCGAAGCTGTCATAGGCGTTACGGAAGAACGACAGTCCGGCCTGGATGTTGCCGAACGCCGTCGCGGTCTGCGTGACGTCGCCGAACTTGATCTGCCCGGCGAACAGTCGGGGCGCCTGGATCAGCCACGGCGGCAGGATGACGATCTGGCTGATTGAAAAGTTCCAGCCGAAGAAGCGGATCATGCGGTTGATGTAGCGCTTGTAGTTCGACACCACCGGTTGGAATCGCCGATCCAGCTGCAACCGCTCCGCGGCTTCGCCGCGGTAGAAGGCCACCGATTCCGCGGCATCCCGCAACCGCACCAGGGCGTAACGGAACGCGGCGTTGTACTTCTCGTTGTTGAAGCTCAGCCAGATGATCGGGCGGCCGATCCAGAATGCGACGATGGACGCGAAGACGACGTACGCGAAACTGATCCAGAACATCGCCCTGGGCATGGTGACGCCGAACAGCGTCAAGTTCCCGGACAGGTGCCACAGGATCGCGGTGAACGAGATCACCGAGACGACGGCGTCGATCGCGCCGAACAGCAGCGTGCTTCCGGTGGTGTTGTTCGGGGTGTTGGGCAGCGGCCCGACTCCGGCGGTGAAGATGTCGATATCGGACTGGATGCGCTGGTCAGGGTTGTCGATCCGCTCGTCGATGAAGCGCCCGCGGTAATACGCGAGGCCGGTCAACCAGTCACCGGTCAGCCGGTCGGTGAGCCAGACCCGCCAGGCCAGCGTGAACCGCTGCATCACGAACAGGTCGAGCACGACGCGGGCGACGTGCACGGTGGCCAGGATCGAGAAGATGCCCAGCGAGGTATAAAAGCCGTGCTTGCCAGACTCTTTGACCGCTTCGTCGCCTGCGCCGATGCCGGTGAACGCGGCCTGCGCCGCCGACATCATGTCGTTGCCCTGATAGCTGAACAACACGTTGAGGCGCACCCCGACGATCACCGACAGCAGCAGTGCCGCCAGCCACAGCCACACCCTCACGCTGTGCGGGCCGGTGAAGTAGGCGCCGGTGATGCGCCAGAACTGCCGGCCCCACGTCGTATAGCGCGCAATCAGCACCAGCACCACCAGGGTGCACACCGCGGCGATCGCCCACGCCCTGGCGATCCAGATCGCCGAATCGAACAGCGCGCGCCCCCAGTCGATCGAGAAGGTAAACAGATCGTTCACCAGTGACGTCTCCTACCCCGGGGTTCTCCCGTATTGGCAACTCTGCGGCGAAGCTACCGCAGCGACCGCCCGCGACGACGCCGCGCAGCTTTCAGCGGAACGTCGCCTTCAGGTGGCGCACCAGCTCGTATCCCACGACGGAGGGGCCGCCGGCCGGTGCGGTGGGCAACAACAACCTCGCCGCCGCAGAACCGCTGTTAGGGTCCTGGGGGTTTGGTGCGGCTGCTCAGCACAGAGGCCGCGACGAATACCACGGTGAGCACTTCTGCGATCGCGCTGACCGCCGCCTGCGGTGATGGGTTCCACCCCCGTTCGGCGAATCCGAAGAGCCCGACGGTGCGCGACAGCGCGAACGCGACCAGTGCGCCGGCGGAAAGCACGCCCGCGACCCACCGCAGCCAATCCGGTCCGCCGGCGAGGATCAGCAGGGCCAGGACACAAAAGACGATGGCCTGCCCCAAGAACCCCGGGCCGATCGTGGGGATGCCGCGGTAGCCGTGGACATACAGGTAGGCGTGAATGACGCCGCTGACCGCGAGCGAGGCGCTGATGGCCAGCCGGATCGCCACCGCGATAACCGTTGATCTCATTGCACTGTCGGCTCTTTCAGGGGGAGGGCGTGTTGGCCCTTGGTGTGGAGAAGTCCTTCCGCCCGCGCGGCCATGGCATGGTCCGCTTACGTTATTCACGACGCGGGGCTGACAACAGTTCACTGCCTGGCCATACGCTGCGTCGTGGGCCGGCGGGCCATGCCAAGGCGGCCAGGGACGGCCGCCACCTCGCCGGCTCCGTGAACCACGGCGCCAACATGCCGGCTCATGGCAGTAGCGCAAGTTCGGCGAGCGCTGTGTCCGCGAAGCGTTCCCGTGTGTGCGGCATGAAGCCTTCCTGACCGACGAACTCGCCAGGCGGGTACGCCGACAGTCTGGCTCGGGGCAAGGCCCGGTCGAAGGGGGCGCGCTCATCCTGGTTGATGGCAACCCCCGTGGGAATGCAGTTGACGGTCAGGAACGTTGGGCGTCTCCATAAGTACAGATGTTCTACGTGCGTTGCTAGCGTCGGTCCAGTGGAGGCGAGGTGAGCGGCTCGTGAGGGGTCAGGTGTTGGCGGAGGCGGAATGACGACAGGACCGGTGCGGGCCAGCTCCGAGTGGCTGAGGTTGCGGGAGGCGGCCGACGCGGCAGCCCGCGCGTCCGAGCTCGTCGAGAAGGTCCGGGCCTACCTGCCGACCCACGGCACGGCGGCCATTCACGACCTCGGTTGCGGCACCGGGTCGATGGCCCGCTCGCTCGCGGTGCGGCTGCCCGGACCCCAACACTGGGTCATGTACGACAGGGACGACGAGCTGCTCACCCTCGCCGCCGCAGACCCGCCGGACAGGGCCTCCGACGGCACGCCGGTCACGATGGAGACCCGTCGGCGCGACATCACCCGGATGGAGCTCGTGGAGCTGGCGGGCGCAGCTCTCATCACCGCCTCGGCGCTCCTGGACATGATGACCGCCGAGGAGCTCGAACGACTCGTCGCCACCTGTGCCGGGGCGGACTGCCCCGTGCTCATCGCCCTTAGCGTCACAGGCCGTGTCGAGATCACGCCGGCCGAGCCGTTCGACCAAAGCGTCACAGACGCGTTCAACGCCCACCAGCGACGCACCACAAGCGCCGGAAAGCTGCTCGGTCCCGACGCGGTCGGCGCCGCGGTCGACGGCTTCACCCGGCTGGGCCTCGAAGTCCTGGTCCGCCCGAGCCCGTGGCGGCTCGGCCCCGGTCACGCAGCACTCGCGGCCGCGTGGTTCACCGGCTGGCTGGCCGGGGCATGCATGCAGCGACCCGAGCTGCGGGCCCATGCTCCGTCGTACGCAAGGCGACGCCTGGCGCAGGCAGCCGCCGACCACCTGTCTGTCACCGTGCACCACCAGGATCTGCTGGTGCGGCCGAGGTGACAGCTCAGAAGTCGACGGCCAGTCCGTGCCCTACGCCTCGGCGTCGAGCAGTCATCGCACGGGAGGCCCAGCGTGCGTGCGCATCTGCCGGCCTTCGTGGCTGCACCGCGGTCGGCACCCGCTCCGCGACGGTGCCCCCGACCTGCGCGATGCGCCGGACCGCCTCGAGCAGCTGCGGCCCGCAGTCGCACCGCTCGCTCCCGAGCACGTCGCCGGTGAAGCACTCGCTGTGGATCCGGACCAGCGGCGGGACCTCCGTATCCGTAGACACCGCCGCCGACGGCCAGGTCGAGGGCGAGATGCTCCCGGCCGTCGGCGAGCCCGTCGAAGGTTTAGACCCGCGCGGTCGTGCCGAATCCGTCAGCGAACCGCAGCGGCAGCATGACCTGGGTACGGATCGTCGGCCCGGGCAGATGCATCGTGCTCTCCTTCAGTCCTGGTCGAAACGCTCCGAGAGCGCGGAGCGCAGGAGTACGACGTCGCGGAACTGGTGCACCTCCGCCAGCTCCGCACGCGGCGCCGCCCGCCGGGCGCGCCCAGGTCCAGATGCTTCGGCTGATGGCGGTGCCTCCGATCTCCTCGTTGTATCCTTCGACAGTCATACGGGGGTTACCTGGCTGCTGGGTCATCCGGTCACCCGGCGACGTCGGACAGCACGGCCGACAGCTCGCGCGAGGTCTGCGCCCAGTCCGAGAGGCTCTGTCGCCGGGACCGCGCCGCCGCGCGGAGCCGCTCGCGCTCCCGGGGGTCACCGAGCCAGCAACTCAACGTCTGCCCGAGAGTCTGTGGGTCGCCGGGCGGGACCAGCAGGCCGGGCCGGCTGCCGTCGGCTGCGTGACCGAGGGCCTCAGGTACGCCACCGACCTCCCCGGCGATGACCGGAAGCCCGCGGGCAAGCGCCTCGGTGACGACCATGCCGTAAGTCTCCGCGCGCGAGGCCAGCACCAGGACGTCCGCCTCTGCGTACGCGCGGTCGAGCTCGTCGTGCGTGAGCGGGCCGGTGAAGCACACCTGATCGCCGAGCCCGCTGTCCTCGGCCAGCCGTCGGAGGCGTGCGACGAACTCCAGGTCGAGGTCCAGCGCGCCGACGCAGACGCATCGCCAGGCGGGGTCGTCGACCGTGGCCAGTGCGTCGAGCAGGAGGTCGTGGCCCTTGAGCGGGGTCACGCCTCCGACGCAGAGAAGCCGCCCGCCAGACGCGGTACCCGCCGCCACTTCGGCAGCGTCGACGCCGGGCGTCGCGACGTACACGCGATTCCCGGGCAGCGCGTAGTGGTCGCTCAGCCACCGCCGGGTCCACTGGCTCGTGACCACGATCGCGGTCGCCGCCGACAGCGCCGCGACCTCGCGCGGCTCGTCCCGCGGCATGTGCAAGAGTACGACGAGGCGCAGCCGGCCGGTTTCCGGCTCCAGCACCTCCGGCACCACCGACGCGACCAGGCCGTCGACGAGAACCAGTGAGTCAGAAGGCACCCGGGCCAGCGCCGCAGCAACGGCCGCGCGGGCCGGGGCGTCGGGCCGGGGCCACCGGCCGGGCACGGTGTGCTCGTGGACCGACCAGCCAAGCGCGGCAAGCCCGCGGCAGGCCCGGCGATCGTACACGTTGCCGCCGCTCGGCCGCCGCGGGTCGTCGATCCCGTCGGGGACCACGACGTGCACCTCGTTCACAACGATATTTTTCACAGCGACCTTTCGTAGCTCGCCCACGCGATGTGCGACTCGCGCAGGGTCACCCCGATCCGGGCCAGCCCACTCGCGGAGTTCCCGAGCCCGCCGCCCTCGACACGGCCGGCGAGCCGGTCCGCGATCAGCCTCGCGAGGACCTCGGTGGTTGTGTTGCGCCCCGCGAGCTCGGGCACCTCGTCGAGGTTGCGGTAGTTGAGGTCCGCCAGAACGCCGCGCAGCACCTCGGTGGCCCGGCCGATATCCACCACGATGTCGTCGGAGTCGAGCTCGACCCGGTAGAAGGTCGCGTCCACGACGTACGTCGCTCCGTGCAGGCGCTGCGCGGGACCGAACACCTCGCCGCGGAGGCTGTGCGCGATCATCACGTGGTCACGCACGGTGACACTGAACATCGGTCCTATCCTTCGTCGTAGGTCAGCGTGTGGCAGAGCGCACGGAGCCGGCCGTCGGACAATCGGGCCATCACGTCGGGCAGCTCGTCGAACGTGGATGCGCCGGTGAGCAGCGCGTCGAAGGCCGGATCCTGGAGCAGGTCCAGCGCGAGCGCGCGCCGCTCAGCCGTGGTACGCCGTCCGCGCCGGGCCACCGCGACATCGCCGACCCGGCTGGCCCGGATGCCGAGACGGCCGGAGTGGAAGGCACCACCGAGGGACAGCTGGACCGGCCGGTCGCCGTACCAGCTCAGGTCGACGACCATGGCGTCCGCGGCGAGCAAGGCCAGGGAGAGCTGCAGCCCGGCTGACGTCGCGCTGGCGTGGAACACCAGGTCCTGACCTCTGAGGGCGTCCTCGGGCAGCGCGAAGTCGACGCCGAGGCAGGCCGCGATGTGCGCACGCGTGTCGTCCACGTCGACGAGCGTCACCTGCGTTCCCGGCATGGCACCGACCAGCCGGGCGACGCAGCACCCGATCATGCCGGCGCCGACGACCGTGATACGGTCGCCGACCAGCGGCCCGGCGTCCCACAGGGCGTTGACCGCGGTCTCCACCGTGCCGGCGAGGACGGCACGCTCCGGCGGGACATCGTCGGGGACCACTGCCACGGCGTCGGCCGGCACGACGTACGCCGTCTGGTGGGGGAAGAGACAGAACACGGTGCGCCCCCGGAGCTCGTCGGGACCGCGGTCGACGACGCCGACGTTGAGGTAGCCGTACTTCACCGGGCCGGGGAAGTCACCCTCCTGAAACGGTGCCCGCATCTCGTCGTACTGGCTCTGCGGGACTTCACCACGGAACACCAGTCCCTCGGTGCCGCGGCTCACCCCGGACCGCAGCGTGCGCACCAGCACCTCGCCCGGACCAGGCTCCGGCAGCTGGACCGTGCGGATCTCGCCCCGGCCGGGTTCGCGGATCCAGAACGCGCGCGCTTCCGTCGGCACCCGCACCCTCCTCTTCCGGCCCTGATGAATCGATAATTCGCCTCTACCGTATGACTGTTCGTACCCCCTGAGATACGGAGGCACGGTGCGTCGGGTTGGTCAAGTGCGCAGCTGGGTCCCGACCGGCCCGCTCATCGGCTTCGTCTGTCTACTCGCGCTCCTCGGTGGCCTCGCGGCGACCACCGGCCTCGACGCGTCCGGCT
>JAOPWT010000378.1 GCA_025965555.1 Mycobacterium sp. | reverse complement strand
CTTCGAGACGGTGCCCGAAGCCGCACCCGCGGCCGGTGAGGTGCGAGTGCGCGGCACGGTCGTCGGCATCTGTGGTTCCGATACGCACGCGGCGTGCGGCACGCACCCGTTCATCGACCTGCCCTACCGCCCCGGCCACGAGGTGATCGGCGTCGTCGACGCAGTGGGTGACGGGGTCGACGACTCCTGGCTGGGCACCCGCGTCGTCGTGGAGCCGAACCTGGCGTGCGGTCGATGCACGCAGTGCCGGGCCGGCCGCTACAACATCTGCCGCGAACTGCTCGTCCTCGGGTGCCAGACGCCAGGCGGCCTCGCCGACAGCTTCACCGTCGCAGCCGACCGGCTCGTCGCGCTGAACCCCGAGCTCGACGACGACCACGCGATCCTCATCGAGCCGTTGGCCACCCCGATCCACGCCGTTCGCCGCGCCGCCGAGGCCGTCGGTGACCTTCGCGGCCGCCCAGTCGTGGTCATCGGAGCGGGCCCCATCGGGCTCTTCGTGCTGTTGGCACTGCGCGAAGCGGGCGCCAACGTCGTCGTCGCCGACCTTCTGGCCTCCAAGCGGGAGCGCGCCGAACGTCTCGGTGCGGCAGGGAGTTTCGACCCGACGTCGCCCGACGCCGTCGAGTCGGCGCTGACTCTGCTCGGCGGACCGGCCGCGGTGGTCATCGACTGCGTCGCCAGGGAGAGCTCGGTGGCCCAGGCCGTCGAGCTGGTCGACAAGGGTGGCGCCGTCATGATCGTCGGTGTGGCCGCGGGCGCCACGCCGGTGCGACTAGACCTGATCCAGGACCGCGAGCTGGCCTTGATCGGCAACCTGATGTACGTCCGCGAGGACTACACCGCGGCGATCGACCTGCTGGCGTCCGGCGCCGTGCCGATCGACGAGATCATCACCGCCCGTTACGACTTCGAGCACGCCGCCGACGCCTTCACCGCGTCGATGGACCCGGAGAACGTCAAGGTGGTCGTCAGGATTCCCGGGGCGAACGAGCCGGTGAGCGTCGGCGCAGGTTCAACGGAGAGTGCAACATGAGTTCCGCAATCCTCGAGTGTGCCGACATCACCAAGAGTTTCGGTGGCGTTCCCGTACTGCGGGGCATCACCCTCGACCTCGAGCCGGGTTCGGTCACGGCCCTGGCTGGCGAGAACGGTGCTGGCAAGTCGACGTTGATGAAGATCGTCAGCGGTCAGTACAGCGCCGACGGGGGCTCGGTGTCCGTGCAGGGCACCCACCTGGCGCCCGGCAATCCGCGCGATGCCGTCAGGCACGGCGTGGCGATCGTTCCGCAGGAGCTGGCCTCCATCGAGGACATGACGGTCTACGAGAACCTCTTCGTGGGAAGGGAATTGCGGCGCGGCCCGTTCCTCAACCGCAGGGCGATGATCGCAGAGGCCAAGGAGACCCTGTCGGCGTTCGACGTGGCCATCTCGCCCACCGCGCGGATGGGTAGCCTACCGGTCGGGCTGCGGCAGATCGTGGAGATCGTCAAGGCCGCCCGCACCGGCGCGCAGGTCGTGATGCTCGACGAGCCCACCTCGGCCATCTCCGAACGCGAGGTCGAGGGCCTCTACGGGATCGTGCGCCAACTGCGCGACCACGGCGTCGCGATGGTGTACACGACGCACAAGATGGCGGAGATCCGCGCCATCGCCGACCGGGTGGTGGTGCTTCGCGACGGTGGGTTGATCCTCGACAAGCCGCTGACCGACGTGTCCGACGACGACATCGTCACCGCGATGATCGGCCGTGAACTCGACGCACTGTTCCCCAGCCTCGTCGCACCCAAGTCCGACCCCGTGCTCGAGGTCCGCGACCTGCAGGTCGACGGCGCCTCCGAGCCGGTGTCGTTCTCGGTCAGCTCCGGCGAGATCGTCGGTCTCGCCGGCCTGGTCGGTGCGGGCCGAACCGAACTGCTGGAAGCCATCTTCGGCGCCAGGCACACCAGCTCCGGAGACATTCGGGTGCGAGGAAAGAGCGTCAAGCGCAACGCGCCCGCGGCGGCGATCACCGAGGGCATGGCGATGGTCCCCGAGGACCGCAAGATCTCCGGTGTCGTGCTGTCGATGAGCGTGCTCGACAACGGATCGCTGCCGCGGTTGTCGTCGTTCAGCATCGCGGGGTGGCTGCGCGGCAAGGCGCGCACCAAGGCCGTCTCCGACGTGATGAAGTCGGTGCGACTGCGCAGTAGCGGGATGGGCCAACTGGTGGGCACGCTGTCTGGCGGAAACCAGCAGAAGGTCGTGCTGGCCCGTTGGCTGACCGGAGAGGTCAACGTCCTGCTGCTCGACGAGCCGACCCGCGGGGTGGACGTCGGCGCTCGCAGTGAGATCTACCGCATCATCACCGAGTTCGCCGAGGCGGGCATGGCCGTGGTGATGGCGTCGTCCGACATGCCCGAGATCATCGGGTTGTCGCATCGCGCGTTCGTCATGCGCGAAGGCGCATTCGTCGGCGAACTCGACCGCGACGACCTCGATCATCCCGCGGTCCAGGAATCCGTGTTCCGGATGGCGACCGCGCTGGATGGACCGAAACACGTGCCCGCCCACCACACGCAAGACCCAGCTCCATCAACCCCGACGGCCGGCGAGCGGCCTGATTCACCGGAGGCAGCATCGTGACCACCCCAGTCGAAACCGAAGAAACACCGGAGGCATCCGGAGCTCCCGTCGTCACGTCACCGATCACGGGAGAGCCCGTCAGGTTGTTCTCCCGCGAGTGGATCAGCGGTATCGCGCTGCGTTACTCCATGGTCATCATCATGCTGCTGGTCATCGCGTACTTCAGTTACCGCAGTGCACGATTCGGCACCGTCGACAACCTGTTGACCATCCTGGTCGCGGCCGCGCCGTTCGCGCTCATCGCGCTGGGGCAGACGCTGGTGGTGCTCACCGGCGGCATCGACCTGTCGGTCGGCTCGGTGATCGCGGTGTCAGCGATGGCGGCTGCGGCGACGGCGAAGGCCAATCCCGGCCAGGTGTGGATGACCGTCGGAGTGGCCATGGTCGTGGGTCTGGCGGTCGGCTCGCTCAACGGAATCCTGGTGTCACGAATAAACGTTCCGCCGTTCATCGCCACGTTGGGCACGTTGACGGCTGGCTCAGGTCTTGCCTATGTGATCGGCGGTGGTGCGCCGATCAACGGGCTGCCCGCCGAATTCGGCTCCATTGCCAATACCAAGATTTTGGGTCTGACCATCCCCGTGCTCGTCATGATCATCGGAATCATCGTGCTGGCGATCGTGATGAAGCGGACCACCTACGGTATGCGCGTCTACGCCGTCGGCGGCAACCGCAATGCCGCTGAGATCGCCGGCATCAACGCCAAGAACGTGTTGTTCAGCGTCTACGCCCTGTCCGGCCTGCTGGCAGGCATCTCCGGCGTGATGCTGGCCTCCCGCGTCATCTCGGGGCCGCCGAACCTGGGCCAGGGTTACGAGCTCGACGCCATCGCCGCGGTGGTGATCGGCGGCGCCAGCCTGATGGGTGGCCGCGGCACCATCTGGGGAACAGTGCTGGGACTCTTCATCATTCAGACGCTGAACAACGGTTTGGACATCCTCGTCGTGCCTGCCTACTGGCAGGACGTGATCAAGGGCGTTCTCATCGTCGCGGCGGTGGCCGTCGACGTCTGGTCGACCCGAAGGAGGACGTGATCCCGTCCAGATGTGATTGCCAGAAAACCCTTTCGTCAAACGATCAAACCAACGGGAGTGAGAGATCAGATGAGACTGACAACGAAGTTCGTCGCCATCGCCTCGGCGGGGCTGCTGGGACTGGGCCTGACCGCTTGCGGCGCAGGCGATACGGAGTCGAAGAACGGCAAGACCCGAATCGGCGTCACGGTG
>JAOPWT010000367.1 GCA_025965555.1 Mycobacterium sp. | reverse complement strand
GAGATCGACTACAGGGTCGACCGCGTCGGCATCGACCGTGGCGCGGAGAACGTCGAGGACACCGCGAAGGTCGGCACCGACCTGGTGATGTCGGCGACCGCTCAGCTCGCGGCCCCGAAGACCGTCTATGCGTTCCCCGGCCAGGGCATTCAGTCCAAGGGCATGGGCATGGAGGTCAGGGCCAGGTCCAAGGCCGCCCGCAAGGTCTGGGACACGGCCGACAAGTTCACCCGCGACACCCTTGGCTTCTCGGTGCTGCACGTGGTGCGCGACAACCCGACCAGCCTGATCGCCAGCGGGGTGCACTACCACCATCCCGAGGGCGTCCTCTACCTGACGCAGTTCACCCAGGTGGCGATGGCCACCGTCGCCGCCGCCCAGGTGGCGGAGATGCGTGAGCAGGGCGCGTTCGTCGAGGGTGCGATCGCCTGCGGTCACTCCGTCGGCGAGTACACCGCGCTGGCCTGCGTGTCCGGCGTCTACCCGCTCGAGGCACTGCTCGAGGTGGTCTTCCACCGCGGCAGCAAGATGCACGACATCGTGCCGCGCGACGAGAACGGCCGGTCGAACTACCGGCTGGCCGCCATCCGGCCGTCGCAGATCGACCTGGACGATGACGACGTCACCGACTGGGTCGCCGAAATCGCCCAGAACACAGGCGAATTCCTGCAGATCGTGAACTACAACCTGCGCGGATCGCAGTACGCGATCGCGGGCACGGTCCGTGGTCTCGAAGCACTCGAGGAGGAGGTCGAGAAGCGCCGCGAGATCTCCGGAGGCAAGCGGTCCTTCATCCTGGTGCCCGGCATCGACGTGCCGTTCCACTCCGAGGTGCTGCGCGTCGGCGTCGCCGACTTCCGGCGTTCGCTCGAGCGGGTCATGCCGCGCGACGCGGATCCCGCGCTACTGATCGGGCTCTACATCCCCAACCTGGTGCCACGGCCGTTCACCCTCGATCGCGACTTCATCCAGGAGATCCGCGATCTGGTGCCCGCCGAGCCGCTCGACGAGATCCTCGCCGACTACGACACGTGGCGCAGCGAGCGGCCTCGCGAGCTATGCCGCAAGGTCGTGATCGAGCTGCTGGCCTGGCAGTTCGCCAGCCCCGTGCGCTGGATCGAGACGCAGGACCTCCTGTTCATCGAGGAGGCCGCAGGCGGACTTGGCATCGAGCGCTTCGTCGAGATCGGCGTGAAGTCGGCGCCCACCGTCGCGGGCCTGGCCACCAACACGCTGAAGCTGCCGGAGTACTCGCACAACACCACCGAGGTGCTCAACACCGAGCGCGACGCCGCGGTGCTGTTCGCCACCGACACCGATCCCGAGCCGGATCTGGAGGACTCCGCGCCTGCTCCTGCCGCCGAGTCGGCTCCCGCCGCGGCGGCGGCTCCCGCCCCCGCTGCGGCGCCTTCCGCCCCGTCCGGTGGCCCACGGCCCGAAGACATCTCGTTCGGAGCCGATGACGCCACCCTGTCGCTCATCGCGCTGTCGGCCAAGATGCGGGTCGACCAGGTCGAGCCGTTGGACTCGATCGAGTCGATCACCGACGGCGCGTCCTCGCGACGCAATCAGCTGCTGGTGGACCTCGGGTCCGAGTTGAACCTCGGGGCCATCGACGGTGCGGCCGAAGCGGACCTGGCCGGACTCAAGGCGCAGGTCACCAAGCTGGCCCGTACCTACAAGCCCTACGGCCCAGTGCTTTCCGATGCGGTCAACGATCAACTGCGGACTGTGCTCGGCCCGTCGGGCAAGCGGCCCTCCGCGATCGCCGAACGCGTCAAGAAGGATTGGGAGCTCGGCGACGGCTGGGTCAAGCACGTCACGATGGAACTGGTGCTCGGCACGCGTGAGGGCACCAGCGTCCGCGGCGGCAACCTCGGTCACCTGCACGAGGGTGCGCTGCCCGATGCTGCCACGGTCGATCGGGTCGTCGACGCTGCGGTCTCCGCAGTCGCAGCCCGCCGCGGCATCGCGGTGTCGCTGCCCTCTGCTGGAGGCGCGGGCGGAGGCGTCGTGGATTCCGCGGCGCTCGTCGAGTTCGCCGACAAGGTCACCGGTCGCGACGGCGTACTCGCCTCCGCGGCTCGGATGATCCTCGGACAGCTGGGTCTCGACGCGCCCGCGAACGTCGGCGAGACGGTCAACGATGCCGCCCTCATCGACCTCGTCACCGCCGAACTCGGCTCTGACTGGCCGCGTCTGGTCTCGCCAACGTTCGACAGCCGCAAGGCGGTGCTGTTCGACGACCGTTGGGCCAGCGCCCGTGAGGATCTGGCCCGGCTGTGGCTCAAGGACGAGGACGAGATCGACGCGGACTGGCCGCGGCTCTCCGAGCGCTTCGAGGCCGCCGGTCACGTCGTCGCCAACCAGGCGAACTGGTGGCAGGGCAAGGCACTGGCCGCCGGGCGCAACGTCCACGCGTCGCTCTACGGACGCGCCGCCGCGGGTGCGGAGAACCCCGGCACCGGTCGCTACAGCGACGAGATCGCCGTGGTCACGGGTGCCTCCAAGGGCTCCATCGCGGCGTCGGTGATCGCCCAGCTGCTCGACGGTGGCGCCTCGGTGATCGCGACCACCTCGAAGCTGGACGACGACAGGCTGGCCTTCTACAAGGAGCTCTACCGCAACAACGCTCGCTTCGGCGCGACGCTGTGGGTGACCCCGGCCAACATGGCCTCGTACACCGACATCGACGCCCTGGTCAGCTGGGTCGGTAGTGAGCAGTCGGAAAGTCTTGGGCCGCAATCGATCCACCTCAAGGACGCCCTGACCCCGACGCTGCTGTTCCCGTTCGCAGCGCCGCGCGTCGCCGGTGACCTTTCGGAGGCGGGATCGCGTTCCGAGATGGAGATGAAGGTTCTGCTGTGGGCCGTGCAGCGGCTCATCGGTGGGCTTTCGCACATCGGCTCTGAGCGTGACATCGCGTCGCGATTGCACGTGGTGCTGCCCGGTTCACCCAACCGCGGCATGTTCGGTGGCGACGGCGCATACGGCGAAGCCAAGTCCGCATTGGACGCTCTGGTCACCCGCTGGAAGGCCGAGACCTCTTGGTCGCAGCGAGTCTCGTTGGCGCACGCGCTGATCGGCTGGACCAAGGGCACCGGGCTGATGGGTCACAACGACGCCATCGTCGGCGCAGTCGAAGAGGCAGGCGTGACCACCTACACGACCGAGCAGATGGCATCCATGCTGCTCGACCTGTGCGACATCGAGTCCAAGGTGGCTGCGGCGCGCGAGCCGATCCATGCCGACCTCACCGGTGGGCTCGGCGAAATCGACATCGACATGGGTGAACTCGCCTCCAAGGCCCGTGAGGACATGGCCGCCGAGAGTGCCTCCGCCGCGTCCGACGAGGAGGTCGACGCCAGCACCATCAAGGCACTGCCGTCGCCCCCGCGTGGCTACGCGGCGGCCCCCCCGCCGGCGTGGGACGACCTCGACGTCGACCCGGCCGACATGGTCGTCATCGTCGGTGGCGCGGAGCTGGGACCGTACGGTTCGTCGCGGACCCGCTTCGAGGTCGAGGTGTCCGGTGAGCTGTCGGCCGCCGGCGTGCTCGAGCTGGCCTGGACCACTGGTCTGGTCAAGTGGGAGGACGATCCCAAGCCGGGTTGGTACGACACCGCGTCGGGCGACCTGGTCGACGAGGGCGAGCTGGTGGAGCGCTACCACGACGCCGTCATCGAACGGGTCGGCATCCGTGAGTTCGTCGACGATGGTGCGATCTCTGCGGATCACACTGCACCGCTGCTGGTTTCGGTCTTCCTCGATAAGGACTTCTCCTTCGTGGTGTCGTCCGAGGCTGACGCGCGAAGCTTCGCGCAGTCCGATCCCGAGCACACCTTGATCGCGCCGGTCCCCGACAGTGGTGACTGGCAGGTCACCCGCAAGGCGGGTACCGAGATCCGGGTGCCGCGCAAGGTCAAGATGTCCCGCACCGTCGGCGCGCAGATCCCCACCGGGTTCGACCCGATGGTGTACGGCGTGAGCCAGGACATGGCGAGCTCGATCGACCGGGTGGCGCTGTGGAACCTCGTCACGACCGTCGACGCATTCCTGTCGGCCGGCTTCACGCCGTCCGAGTTGATGCGATGGGTTCACCCGAGCCTGGTGGCCAGCACGCAGGGCACCGGCATGGGTGGCCTGACGTCGATGCAGACCATGTATCACGGCAACCTGCTTGGTCAGAACAAGCCGAACGACATCCTGCAGGAGGTGCTCCCTAACGTCTTCGCGGGGCACGTCGTGCAGTCCTACATCGGCAGCTACGGCGCGATGATCCACCCGGTGGGCGCATGTGCCACCGCGGCGGTGTCGGTCGAGGAGGGGGTCGACAAGATCCGCCTCGGCAAGGCCGAGTTCGTGGTCGCCGGCGGCTACGACGACCTGACGCTGGAGGCCGTCACCGGCTTCGGTGACATGTCGGCCACCGCCGACACCGAGGTGATGCGCGCGAAGGGCATCAGCGACGCGAAGTTCTCCCGCGCCAACGACCGGCGCAGGCTGGGCTTCGTCGAGGGCCAGGGTGGCGGCACCATCCTGCTCGCCCGTGGCGATCTGGCTCTGGCCATGGGTCTCCCCGTGCTCTCGGTGGTGGGCTACGTCTCGTCGTTCGGCGACGGCATGCACACGTCGATCCCGGCTCCGGGTCTCGGCGCGCTGGGTGCGGGTCGCGGCGGCAAGCAGTCGCAGCTGGCCCGCTCCCTCGCCAAGCTGGGCGTCGGTCCCGACGACATCGCCCTGGTCTCCAAGCACGACACGTCGACCCTGGCCAATGATCCGAACGAGACCGAGTTGCACGAACGGCTCGCGTCCGCCATGGGTCGGTCGCCGGGTGCACCGTTGTTCATCGTCAGCCAGAAGAGCCTGACCGGTCACTCGAAGGGTGGCGCGGCCGCGTTCCAGATGATGGGCATGTGCCAGATGCTGCGCGACGGCGTGATCCCGCCGAACCGGAGCCTGGACTGCGTCGACGAGGAACTCGCGCATGCCTCCCACTTCGTGTGGGTGCGCGAGGCACTGGAGATGCGGGAGAAGTTCCCGATGAAGGCGGGTCTGGTCACCAGCCTCGGCTTCGGTCACGTGTCCGGACTGGTTGCCCTGGTACACCCGCAGGCCTTCCTGGCTGCGCTCAGCCCCGAGCAGCGCGAGGACTACCAGCGCCGTGCGAATGGCCGTGTGCTGGACGGTCAGCGTCGGTTGGCGTCGGCGATTGCGGGTGGACCTGCCATGTACGAGAAGCCGGCCGACCGCCGCTTCAACCACGATTCCCCGGAGAAGCGGCAGGAAGCCAACATGCTGCTCAATCCGGAGGCTCGACTGGGTGAGGACGGTTGGTATGGGGCGTGAGGTCTTGCAAGAGGCACCGACGGGCTCAGCTAACGTTCCTGGGATGAGCATCGTCGGGGTCGGCATCGACCTGGTCTCCATACCGGATTTCGCCGAACAGGTCGATCAGCCGGGGACGGTGTTCGCCGAGACGTTCACGCCGGGCGAACGCCGGGACGCCGCGGACAAGAGCTCGTCCGCGGCGCGCCACCTGGCGGCCCGCTGGGCAGCCAAGGAGGCCGTGATCAAGGCGTGGTCGGGGTCTCGGTTCTCGAAGCGGCCGATGCTGCCCGAGGGCATTCATCGCGACATCGAGATCGTCACGGACATGTGGGGGCGGCCGCGGGTACGCCTGACGGGCGCGATCGGTGAGCACCTGAAGGACATCACCATCCACCTGTCGCTGACCCACGATGGTGACACCGCCGCGGCGGTCGCGGTGTTGGAGTCCGGCAGCTAATTTCACTCCCGCTTCTGCCGTGCGCGTGCTTGCGCGCGCGCTCGCGTCCTCATGGGAACGACTAACGTCGTCCCCATGAGTGATCTGGTGGAAAGGGTGCGGTCGGTGTTGCCCTCGGTGCGTGCCGACCTCGAGGACCTCGTCCGCATCGAATCGGTATGGGCCGACCCGGCCCGCCGCGACGAGGTTCAGAAGAGTGCCGCAATGGTGTCGAAGTTGTTGTCGGAGGCAGGTTTCGACGACATCCGCACCGTCAGCGAGGGTGGCGCCCCAGCCGTCATCGCGCGCCATCCTGCGCCGCCTGGCGCGCCGACGGTCCTGCTGTACGCCCACCACGACGTGCAGCCCGAGGGCGAGGCCTCCCAGTGGGCGACGCCGCCGTTCGAACCGACCGAACGCGACGGCAGGCTCTACGGGCGCGGCACTGCCGACGACAAGGCAGGAATCGCAGCACATCTGGCCGCGATCCGCGCATTCGGCGGCGGCCTGCCCGTCGGCGTCACGGTGTTCGTGGAAGGGGAGGAGGAGTCTGGCTCGCCGTCTCTTGGTGCCCTGCTCGCCGCTCATCGGGACCTGCTCGCCGCCGACGTGATCGTCATCGCCGACTCCGTCAACTGGAGTACGACGATTCCCTCGCTCACGGTGTCGCTACGCGGCCTTGCCGACTGCATCGTGGAGGTCGCCACTCTCGATCATGGCCTGCATTCGGGGATGTGGGGCGGAGTGGTCCCCGATGCCCTCAGCGCACTGGTCCGACTGCTGGCCAGCCTGCACGACGACGACGGCAACGTGGCGGTCGATGGCCTGCACGAGGGCTCGGCGGCCGACGTCGACTATGCGCCCGAGCAGGTGCGCGAGGAGACGGGACTGCTCGACGGCGTCGGCGAGATCGGGTCGGGCCCCGTGACCGACCGGCTTTGGGCCAAACCGGCGATCACGGTCATCGGCATCGATACGACCTCCATCGCGAAGTCGTCGAACACCTTGATCCCGCGTGCACGCGCCAAGGTGAGCATGCGCGTTGCGCCAGGTGGCGACGCCGTCCAGCATCTGGAGGCGTTGACCCGTCACCTCGAGCAGCACGCGCCGTGGGGTGCGCAGGTCACCGTCACGCCGGGTGACCTCGGTCAGCCCTACGCCATCGACGCGGCCGGCCCCGTCTACGACGCCATGCGTTCGGCGTTCCGGCAGGCGTGGGGGACCGATGCCATCGACATGGGGGTCGGCGGGTCGATTCCGTTCATTGCCGAGTTCGCCGCCGCCTTCCCTGACGCGAAGATCCTCGTCACCGGCGTCGAGGACCCGGCGACGCAGGCGCACAGCATCAACGAGAGCCTGGATCTCGGCGTACTCGAGCGTGCGGCGATCTCGGAGGCACTGCTGCTGGAGGCTCTCGGCGCGCTACACGGCTAGGTCGCGGCGCAGCTTCGCCACGTGGCCGGTGGCCTTGACGTTGTACTGGGCGACTTCGATCTTGCCCTTTTCGTCGACGACGAACGTCGAGCGGATGACGCCCTGCACCGTCTTGCCGTACATCGACTTCTCGCCGAAGGCACCCCATTCGGTGAGCACCTTGCGCTCCGGGTCGGACAGCAGCGGGAACGACAGGCTTTCGGCGTCGCGGAACTTCGCGAGCTTCTCCGGCTTGTCCGGGGAGATGCCGACGACGTCGAGGCCCGCCTCGTTCAGTTCGGCGAGGCTGTCCCGGAAGTCGCACGCCTGTTTGGTGCAGCCGGGCGTTGACGCCGCCGGGTAGAAGTACACGACGACCTTGCGCCCCTTGAAGTCACTCAGCTTGACGGTCTTGCCGTCGGCATCGGACAGGCTGAATGCGGGGGCCTTGTCGCCCACCGCGAGGCGAGGGGTCGATGGCATGCGTGGATGTCCCTTCGGTCGGCCGGTGCACGACGTCGTCGCGTGGCTGCTCTAGGGTAATTCCCCAAGACAGCAACGCGATTGAAGGGGCTGACGTGGCGGACCGGGATCCAGAGAAAATCAAGCAGGACATCGACGTGGCCCGCGAGCAACTTGCGACCACGGTGGATGCCCTCGCCGAACGGGCGAACCCTGCCCGAATCGCAGACGATGTAAAGGCCGGCGTGGTGCAGTTCGTGAAGAAGCCCGTCGTCGCGGTATCCATCGCCGGGCTCGGTACCGTCGTCTTGGTGCTGGTGATCCGACGGATCAGGAATCGTTGAAAACTCAGAGGTCAGCGACGGCGACGGCCGAAGCGGAAGAAGTCGATGAACGAGAAGCCCGGAGGATTTGCGGTGAGGCCGAGCCTGGTGCAGTTGTAGACCACTACGACCCGCTCCGCACAGTCGTCGTCGTCAATTTCGATGGTTGACGATACGGTGGAGGGGGCCGCACCTGCGGTCGACATCAGCTAAGACCTCGTTCCTCTTTCAGATATCGCAACGGGTTGGCTGCTCGTCTGGCTGTAGCTAACACGATCGTAGCAGCTGTACCCATTCTCGCGCTGCACAAACCGCGCCCCGTTTTCGCAGGTTGGAGCTTTCGGTACCGGAGGTTTCGTTTCTAGCCGCCGTAGAAACTCGTCAACGACCGGGGATTTCAGCACACGAACGGCAATGAGGCGACTGAATCTCCGAGTTAATTAACTTTGGCGTGAGTCGCTATCCGTGGCGCGTTCACAGACATGACCTGCGCGGACGCATGCCGCGGCAAGAGGAGCCGCCGAAAAGGACGCTGCACCGCGGTGCCTGCTGCAGAGTTATCAGTGAACGCGCCCGATGTGCGCGGTTGACCTGCCGATAAGTGTCGTGGCGCCGTGCTGCGACTGGCGCAGCGCGGCCCGGGCCGATGTTCGACCGGGGGCATGGGCGGTGGGTGAAGGGCGGTCGGCTCTGGTGCGCATTTGGGCAAGTCGCATTCGGCCGTCGGTCGAGCCCGGCAATTCCGCGCGGCAATGCGGAACTGCTCGCGCGAGCACCAATTTAGATGGTTCATGAATTGATTTGGGTGAACCGAGATTGGCGTCGT
>JAOPWT010000170.1 GCA_025965555.1 Mycobacterium sp. | reverse complement strand
CGAGGACAGCGCGGACACCTCGACGTGGCGGTTGTGAGCTCCACGGGCCACGGTGCCGAGCAGCCGTCCCAGCTCCGGGGTGTGTTCGCAATCGCGCACTGTCGCCACGATGGCGATCGGGTGATCACGCAACGCGCCCGCGATGTAGGCCAGGCAGCTGGTCGACGCCGAGTCGGCCCACTGGACGTCGTCGACGACGACCGCCCGTACGTCCTTCACCGATTCGACCAGATGCTGAATACGTTCGTACACTTGGAATCTCGCCATGTCCGGGTCGGCGTGCTGCGGCACCTGCAACACCTCGTCCGCATTGGCCCCGAGCGCACGGACGAGCTGTCGCATCGGCCACCACGGCGGCGTCGCCGACTCGTCCGGACAACTGATCCACACCACACGACCATCGTCGGCGGCGACCTGCGCGGCGACCTCCTCCGCCAGTCGGGTCTTCCCGATCCCCGGCGGCCCGGACAACACCAGCCAGCGGGTGGCTCCCTTCGACACGTCGGCGAGAAGCCCTGTCACCGTGCCCAATTCACGATCCCGCCCGACGAGTTCGATCCGTCGCGGCGAATCAGTTTGGGGGACCGCCTGCAGCGCGTGGCCCGTCGGCGTGCTCACCACGGAGGCTCCGGACCACTCAGCGTGTCGCGGCCACGCGGCGAGCTCCGGCGCCTGCCGCAAGACGGCCGTCTGCAACTCGCGCAGCTCCACCCCCGGCTGCAGCCCGAGTTCGTCGTCGAGCATGCGGGCATGACGCGTATAGGCATCAAGCGCATCGGAGGTGCGACCTGCGCGGTACAGCGCGAGCACGTGCAGCCAACAACCCCGGTCCGACAGCGGATCCGCGGCGCTCAACCGCGCGGCCGCCGCCAATGCGAGGGGCACCCGACCGAGTGCCAGCAGCGCGCTGATCCGGTAGTCGAGACAGTCGCGGCGCATCTCCTCGGCCAGCTTCGCCTCTGCGCCCACCCACGCCTGATCACTCAGATCTTCGAGAAATGGGCCGCGCCACAACGCCATTGCGGTGTCGGACTCCGCGATCGCCACCTCCCAGAGCGCGGCGTCGACGGCTGCCCCCGCGCTCCCGACCGCGGCGGCGAAGACCGTCAGGTCGACGTCGTCGGGCCCGGTGTCGAGGTAGTAGCCCGGTGACTGCCGAACGATCGGCGAGGCCACCTGTGACGCCTCGGCACCGTCACGCAGCGCTCGGCGCAGGTTCGAGACGTAGGCCTGCAGACTCGCCGTCGCGCTACCGGGGACGGCGTCACCCCACACCGCGTCGATCAGGCGATCGACGGAGACGACCCGCCCGCGCGCCAGCAGGAGCACCGCAAGCACGGCGCGCTGCTTCGGCGGACCGATGTCGACCTGGACCTCGGTGGCCGCCTCACCGCGCGCGACCTGCAGCGGTCCGAGCAACCGATAGCGCACTGAGGCCAGCCTATTGGCCTACTTCGTCTCCCGATACTTGGCCAGTGCGTCGTCCAGATTCTGCAGCGCCTGACCGTATTCGGCGAAGTTGCCGCTCTGCTGAGCCTGCTGCATCGCGTCAAGTGCATTCTGAACACCCTGCAGCGCGGCAGCTTTCGCCGGTGTCAGCTGAGTCGTTCCACCCGGAACCGCCACCGGGACGGGCACCTCTGGGGCTCGGCCCTGCTGGTTGGGTGGCGGTGTGGCCTGGGGCTGGCCCGCCTGCGGATTCGCTCCTGACGGCGGCTGCCCGTTCGGCAGCTCCGTCGGCGCGGGGCCGGTGGCCGTCGCGCCGGCACCGGCACCGAACAACTCGTCCAGCGCATCGCTGACCGTCGGACCGTAGCCGACCTTGTCGTTGTACATCATCGCCACGCGAATCAATCGTGGGTACGACGACGCGGCGTCACTGGCACCCGGTGAGGCATAGACCGGCGCCACGTACAGCAGCCCGCCCTGGGCCACCGGCAAGGTCAGCAGATTGCCCCAACGGATGCGGTTCTGGTTGTCACGTCCGATGACGCCGAGGTCCTGACTGACCGCGGTATCGGTACTGATCGCGTTGAAGGCCAGCTTCGGCCCGTTGACCTGACCGGGAATGGTCAGCACGGTGATCTTGCCGTACGTCGCCGGATCGGAACTCGCGCTGACGTAGGCGGCCAGGAAGTCGCGACGGAACCTGTTCATCGCAGTGGTCAGCTGGAACGACGCCGAGTTGTCGTTGGACGCAATGTCCTTGGCCACGATGTAGTACGGCGGCTGGAAGCTGCTGGCGGTCGGGTTCGGATCGAGCGGCACGTCCCAGAAGTCCGACGTCGAGAAGAACGTCACCGGATCGTTGACGTGGTACTTCGCCAGGAGCGCCCGCTGCACCTTGAACAGGTCCTCGGGGTAGCGCAGGTGCTCCTGCAGCTCGGGTGAGATGTCGGACTTCGGCTTGACCGTGCCGGGGAACACCGACTCCCACGCCTTGAGCACCGGGTCGGTCTCATCCTGCGCGTACAACGTGACGGTGCCGTCGTAGGCGTCGACGGTGGCCTTCACCGAGTTGCGGATGTAGGACACCTGCTTGTCGAGCGCCAGCCGGTTCAGCGCCACCTCGGTCGAGTCGGCGGTCGCCGACGACAGTGACGTCAACTCCGAGTAGGGGTAGTTGTCCAGCGTCGTGTAACCGTCGACGATCCAGACCATCCGCTTGTTGACGATCGCGGGATAGACGCTGGTGTCGGTGGTCAGCCACGGCGCGACGGCCTCGACGCGCTGCGCCGGATCACGGTTGAACAGGATCCTGCTGTTGTCGCCGATCACGTTGGAGAACAAGAAGTTCCGTTCGGCGTACTTGGCCGCGAAGACGCTGCGCGAGAGCCAGTTCCCCACCGGCACGCCACCGGTGCCGCTGTACGTGTAGTTCTTGGTCTCGGTGTTGGTCTCGTAGTCGTACTCGCGGTCGGCGCCGTTCTTGCCGACGATCGCGTAGTCCTCCGCAGTGTTGGCGATGATTGGACCGTAGTAGATGCGCGGCTGATCCAGCGGCGCCGGACCCGGGGACACCACGCCGCCGTTGGCGCCGACGACGCTGGCGAGGAATTCGGGATAGCCGCCGTTCTGGTTCGGGTCGTTGGCGACGCCACGCACCGTGTTGGCGGGTGAGGCGATGAAGCCGTTGCCGTGGGTGTAGACGGTGTGCTTGTTGATCCAGTCCCGCTGGTTGTCGATCAGGCGGTCGGGGTTGAGTTCCCTTGCGGCCACCACGTAGTCACGAAGATTGCCGTCGGGTCCGTTGTAGCGGTCGATGGCCAACTGGTCGGGGAAGAAGTAGAAGTTCTTGCCCTGCTGGAACTGGGTGAACGCGGGGCTGACGATGGTGGGGTCGAGCAGGCGGATGTTCGACGTCGTCGCCCGGTCGGACGCCACCTGCTGCGCCGTGGTCGCCGCATCGCCGCTGTAGTCGCGATACGTCACCGACTGATCGGTCAGCCCATAGGCCTGTCTGGTCGCGGTGATACTGCGACTGATGTATTCGCTTTCCTTCTGCGCGGCATTGGGTTTGACGCTGAACTGCTCGACGATTAACGGCCAACCCGCGCCGACGATCAGCGAGCTCAGCAGCAGCAGCACCACGCCGATCGCGGGGATCCGCAAGTCGCGCAGCACGACGGCGGAGAACACCGCGACCGCGCAGATGAGGGCGATCGCCAGGAGGATCAGCTTGGCGGGCAGCACCGCGTTGATGTCGGTGTAGCCGGCGCCGGTGAACGGCTTGCCGCCGCGGGTGTGACTGAGGAGTTCGTACCGATCCAACCAGTACGCAAACGCCTTGAGCAGCACCAGCGTGCCGACCAGCGTGACGAGTTGAACGCGGGCCGAACGGCTCAGTGCGCCCGTCCGACCCGAGAGCCGGATGCCGCCGAACAGGTAGTGCCCCAGGAGGTTTCCGACGAGGGCGAGGAACGTCGCGACGAACAGGAAGTTCAGCACCAGCCGGTAGAAGGGCAGTTCGAAGGCGTAGAAGCCCAGGTCCATGCCGAACTGGGGATCCGCGACGCCGAACGCGCCACCGTGCAGGAACAGCTGCACCTGCACCCAGTAGGTCTGCCCGACGATGCCCGCCAGCAGTCCGATGAACACGGGAACGCCGATGCCGAACAGCCGCAGGCGGGCCATCACCGAGGTGCGATAGCGGGCGACGGGATCGTTGGGCCCCGCGGTGGGGACGAAGACCGGCCGGTTGCGGTAGGCCAGCGCCAGAGCGGCGAACACCACGCCGCCGACGAGCAGCGCCGCCACCAGGAACACGATCAACCGGGTCACCAGAGTCGTGGTGAACACCGATCGGTAGCCCAGCTCGCCGAACCACAGCCAGTCGACATACGTGTCGATCAGTCGCGGGCCGATCAGCAGCAGCACGACCACCGCCAAGGCGATCCCGATCAGAATCCGGCTACGTCGAGTCAGCTTCGGCATTCGTGCCGCGGGCCGCATCCCCACTCGTCAACTCCAGTCGGTCATCACGTCGCCGATTCGACGTGCCATAACTCTACGCATTAGCCCCAAAGGGACTTCTCAGCAATGGGGAGGTTCGCCGCCGGCGGAATAGGTCTTCAAGGCGTCCACGGCGCCGGTGAGGTTCTCGACCTTGATCAACTGCAGACCGTCTTCGTGGGCGGAGACCGCCTCGTCGCAGTTCTCGGCAGGGACCAGGAACACCGTCGCCCCGGCATCCTTCGCGGCGTACATCTTGTGGGTGATGCCGCCGATCGGGCCGACCTTGCCGTCACCGGTGATGGTCCCGGTACCCGCCACGAACTTGCCGCCGTTGATGTCGCCGGTCGTGAGCTTGTCGACCACCGCAAGGCTGAACATCAGACCCGCCGACGGTCCGCCGATGTTCGCGAGGTTGAAGTCGATCGTGAACGGCGCCCACGGCGCGTCGAGCACGCCGACGCCCAGGAAACCGTAGTCGCGGTCGGGGTTCTTGCCGAGCGTGATCGTCGTCGTGCCGAGGGAGCCGTCCTTGCGGCGATAGTCGATCACCAGCTGGTCACCGGGCTTGGTGGCCTTCAGGATCGTGGTGAACTCGTCGAGGTTGGCGACCGCCTTGTCATTGACCAGGTCGATCGCGTCGCCCTCCTTCAGCTTGCCCGCCGACGGTCCCGGATCCGTGACGTTCTGGACGGTGACGGCCTGCGGATACTTGAGGTACCCGAGTGCCGCGTACTCGGCGCTGTCCTCGGACTGCTTGAAGTCGCTGTTGTTCTCCTTGTCGATGTCGTCCTTGCTCTTGTCCGGCGGGT
>JAOPWT010000165.1 GCA_025965555.1 Mycobacterium sp. | reverse complement strand
GAGCGCAAGCCGCCGTGGATCAAGACGAAGCTGAAGATGGGCCCGGAGTACACCGAGCTCAAGTCGTTGGTGCGTCGTGAGGGTCTGCACACCGTCTGCGAAGAGGCGGGCTGCCCGAACATCTATGAGTGCTGGGAAGACCGCGAGGCGACGTTCCTCATCGGTGGCGAGCAGTGCACGCGACGGTGTGACTTCTGCCAGATCGACACCGGCAAGCCGTCGGAGTTGGATCGCGACGAGCCGCGCAGGGTTGCCGAGAGCGTGCAGGCGATGGGCCTGCGTTACTCGACGGTCACCGGTGTGGCGCGCGACGACCTGCCCGACGGCGGGGCGTGGCTGTACGCCGAGACGGTGCGGCAGATCAAGGCGCTGAACCCGAACACCGGTGTGGAACTGCTGATCCCAGACTTCAACGCCATCCCCGAGCAACTGGTGACCGTCTTCGAGACGCGCCCAGAAGTGTTGGCGCACAACGTCGAAACCGTCCCGCGGATCTTCAAGCGAATCCGTCCGGCGTTCCGGTACGAGCGCAGCCTGTCGGTCATCACGGCGGCCCGCGACTACGGCCTGGTGACCAAGAGCAACCTGATCCTCGGCATGGGCGAGACGCCCGAGGAGGTGCGTACCGCACTGGTCGACCTGCACGCGGCGGGCTGCGACATCATCACCATCACGCAGTACCTGCGGCCGACGGTTCGTCACCACCCGGTGCAGCGGTGGGCCAAGCCCGAGGAGTTCGTCGAGCACG
Source organism: Mycobacterium sp. (assembly GCA_025965555.1). Classification (GTDB taxonomy): domain Bacteria; phylum Actinomycetota; class Actinomycetes; order Mycobacteriales; family Mycobacteriaceae; genus Mycobacterium. The sequence goes on along the minus strand of JAOPWT010000165.1, from coordinate 4,224 downwards.
CGCGCTTCGCCGAGGAGCTCGGGTTCACCGGTGTCCTGGCGGGCCCGCTGGTGCGATCCTCCTATCGAGCGGGCAAGTTGTACGCCCAGGCAGCGCAGCTGCGGACGAACCCGTCCTGATCCGAAGCGCCGTCCGACCCGTATCCTGATCCGATGGCGAAGACTCGCAATACCGGTGCTGACAAGGCCGCCAAGGCCGAGGCAAAGGCCGCGCGCAAGGCCGCATCCAAGGAGCGCCGGAGTCAGCTTTGGCAGGCGTTCCAGATCCAGCGCAAGGAGGACACCCGGCTTCTGCCGTACATGATCGGCGCGTTCGTGCTGATCGTGGCGGCGGCGGTGACCGCGGGGGTCCTCAGCCGCAGCACCTTCACGATGGTCACGCTGATTCCGCTCGGCGTGGTCCTCGGTGCCCTGGTGGCGTTCATCATCTTCGGCCGACGGGCGCAGAAGTCCGTCTATCGCAAGGCCGAGGGGCAGACCGGCGCGGCCGCCTGGGCCCTTGACAACCTTCGCGGTAAGTGGCGCGTCACCCCCGGTGTCGCCGCAACCGGACACTTCGACGCAGTGCACCGGGTGATCGGCAGGCCAGGCGTGATCTTCGTCGGCGAGGGTTCGGCCACGCGGGTCAAGCCGCTGCTGGCGCAGGAGAAGAAGCGGACCGCGCGCCTCATCGGCGACGTGCCGATCTATGACTTCGTGGTGGGCAACGGCGAGGGTGAGGTGCCCTTGGGCAAGCTCGAGCGCCATCTGACCAAGTTGCCCGCCAACATCACTGCCAAGCAGATGGATGCGCTGGAGTCGCGACTGGCAGCACTGGGCTCTCGCATGGGACCGGCCGCCATGCCGAAGGGTCCGATCCCCGGCGGCGCGAAGATGCGCGGTGTGCAGCGCACGGTGCGCCGGAAGTAGCCGTTCAACTACGTTCAGCGCCTCACGATGGCGGTGCCGGTCAGCCGGTCCTGGAACCCGCGACCGTCGCCGTCGGTGAACAGCGCGGGCACCACGAACGCGACCAGCAGTCCTCGGCAGAGGGCACGTCCGACGCCGACGTGCATCCGATGATCGACGGATGCCACCCGCAACCCGAGGGCGTACTGCCCCGGCGTGAAGCCGAAGAGCCGGACTGAGAGCACTCCGAGCACCAACCAGACACCCATCACCGCGGTGGATCCAAGCTGCGAGCCAAGGAACCTCTCGGAGCTGACGAGGCCGAAGGTGACGGCGAGGCTGGCAAGCCCGTACGCGATGAACCAGTCGAGGATCAGCGCCACGATCCGCTTGCCAAGACCGACCAGCGAGCCAGGACCCTCCTGCGGCAGCCCGAGACGCTGACCTGGAAAGTCGTTGGGTCCCTGGGTGGCATCGCCTGCCTCGGACGGCGGCGGGCCGGATAGCCAGGAACTGAAGGGGCGGGCCATACCACCAGCATATGGTCCAGAGTGCTTGCGTAAGGTCAGCGCAGTACGGTTGATGGCGGCGCAGGACCGGATGTCTTGCATGAACCGGCGGATCATTAGTCGAAGGAGATTACGCAGTGGCAGAAAAGACCGCAGACGACATCTTCAAGTTGATCGAGGACGAGAAGGTCGAGTACGTCGACATTCGTTTCTGCGATCTTCCCGGTGTCGTCCAGCACTTCTCGATCCCGGCTTCGGCATTCGACGAAAGCGTGTTCGAGGACGGCCTGGCATTCGACGGTTCGTCGGTGCGCGGCTTCCAGTCCATCCACGAATCCGACATGATGCTGCTGCCGGATCCCGAGACCGCGCGCATCGATCCCTTCCGCGCCGCCAAGACACTCAATCTCAGCTTCTTCGTGCACGACCCGTTCACCCGCGAGGCGTACTCGCGTGACCCACGCAACGTGGCGCGCAAGGCCGAGAACTACCTCGCCAGCACCGGGATCGCCGACACCTGCTACTTCGGCGCAGAGGCGGAGTTCTACATCTTCGACTCGGTGACGTTCGACTCGAAGATCAACGGCACCTCCTACGAGATCGACTCCGAGTCGGGCTGGTGGAACACCGGTGAGCCGTTCGAGGCCGACGGCAGCCCCAACCTCGGCTACAAGGTGCGCCCCAAGGGCGGCTACTTCCCCGTGGCTCCGTATGACCACTACGTCGACCTGCGCGATGAGATGGCAACCAACCTTCAGAACGCGGGCTTCGTCCTGGAGCGCGGCCACCACGAGGTGGGCACTGCCGGCCAGGCCGAGATCAACTACAAGTTCAATACCCTGCTGGCGGCCGCCGACGACGTACTGCTGTTCAAGTACATCATCAAGAACACGGCGTGGCAGAACGGCAAGACCGTCACCTTCATGCCCAAGCCGCTGTTCGGTGACAACGGTTCGGGCATGCACGCCCACCAGTCGCTGTGGAAGGACGGCAAGCCGCTCTTCCACGACGAGTCGGGCTACGCCGGACTGTCCGATCTGGCCCGCCACTACATCGGCGGCATCCTGCACCACGCGCCGTCACTGTTGGCGTTCACCAACCCGACGGTGAACTCCTACAAGCGGCTGGTGCCCGGCTACGAGGCGCCGATCAACCTCGTCTACAGCCAGCGCAACCGCTCGGCCTGCGTACGCATCCCGATCACGGGCAACAACCCGAAGGCCAAGCGGTTGGAGTTCCGTTGCCCCGACAGCTCGGGCAACCCGTACCTGGCCTTCGCGGCGATGCTGATGGCCGGCATCGACGGGATCAAGAAGAAGATCGAGCCGTTGGCTCCGGTCGACAAGGACCTCTACGAGCTTCCCCCGGACGAGGCCGCCAACATCCCGCAGGCGCCGACGTCGCTGTCGGCAGTGATCGACCGCCTCGAGGATGATCACGAATACCTCACCGAGGGTGGCGTTTTCACCGAGGACCTGATCGATACCTGGATCTCGTACAAGCGCGAGAACGAGATCATGCCGATCCAGATCCGACCGCACCCGTATGAGATCGCGCTCTACTACGACGTGTAGCCCAGCTAACGCGCTGACCAGCACCAGCGCAGATTTACGGCGTCACGGCCCGCAGTGCGCCCGCAGGAACATTCGATGATGCAGCCCGGTCCCCCATCGCAGCAATGATGGCGGACCGGGTTGTTTCGTCGTTGGACTCCCACACGTGGCCGTACGTATCCAGGGTGACCCTGGCCGAACCGTGCCGCATACGGGCCTGAACGGTCTTTACATCGCAGCCGCTCTTGATCAGCAGTGTCGCGAGGTAGTGCCGCAGGCAGTAAAAGTGCAGTTTTTCCATGCCGAGGTCGTCGCGTACCCGCGCCACGGCCCGCTCCACGATCCACGGCCCGACCGAGCTACCGAAGCCGTTCGTGACGAGGGTGAGTCCGGGGAACTGTTGCACCGAAGCGGATATCAACAAAGCCAGCTCGGCGGGGATCGGGATTGGCGCGCTACTCCCCTTCGTCTTGAGTTCCTTCGTGCCCTCGGCGATGTCCCACTGAACTTTGGGGTGCACGATGCCGCGCATGAAGTCCACCTCCTCGACGCGCAGGGCGACGGCCTCGGCGATGCGCGGCGAACGCTCCCAACAGGATCGCTACCGTAGGTGTTCGGGCATCGCGTCGTGCAGCTGCCAGACCTGTTCGGTTGTCGGGCAGAACTGTTCGACGGTGCCCGTTGAGGGCGCGGTGCGCCGCGAGCATGGGTTGCGGGCGAGGTAGTCGTCGTGCACCGCATCGTCCGGAATCTGTGACAGGCGTCGGTAGATGGCGTACACGGTGGAGGGCTTGTAGTCGTCTTGCAGCTTGGCCGTCCATTGCTTCACGGCCGAGGGTTTGATGTCGCCGAGGGCGATGCCGCCGAACTCCTGGCTGATGACCTTGATGTGGTGCTTGGCCTGCCTGACGGTGGACTCCCGCCATTGCGCGTAACCGCGCAGCCATTGCTCAGGCCAGTCATCGAACGTGAGCACCGCATCCTTGGGGGCCACGTAGGTGTGGCTGACGATGGATGCGGATTGACTCTTCACCCAGTTCTCGGCGTCGGCCTTGACGCAAAACGACTTCTCTACTTCTGCGCCGTATGGGTCTACGAACCTTGCGCGCCAACGCAATCCGTTGTCGTGCGATGCGCTGTTGACGAGGGTTCCAAGCTTGCCGTGTCGGGAAGTATTCGCAGGTCAGGGCCATTTCGTTTAACACTTCTAGCCAACTCTTTTAACACATTCTGCTTTTTGCAGGTCAGAGCGATTTCGTTTAACACTTTTAGCCA
>JAOPWT010000302.1 GCA_025965555.1 Mycobacterium sp. | reverse complement strand
GCCGGTCTGAACGAAGTGCTCGCAGACCCCGTCGCGGCGCTCGACGAACTCGGCCGCATCCTCGACCTCAAGGGCCGGGTGCTCCCGATGTGCCCGATCGCTCTTCAAATCGAAGCGGACGTCGCCGGCCTCGAATCCGATCCCAGGATGAGCCGGGTGATCAGGGGCCAGGTCGCGGTCGCCACCACGGTCGGCAAGGTCCGACGGGTGCGCCTGCATCCCGGCAATCCGCCGGCAACGCGACAGGCGATCGACGCCATCATGGCCGCGGATCTGGTCGTCCTCGGCCCGGGTTCGTGGTTCACCAGCGTGATTCCACACGTGTTGGTGCCGCAGCTTGTGGCGGCGCTGCAGACGACGGAAGCGCGGCGCGCGCTGGTGCTCAATCTGGTCGCCGAGCCGGGCGAGACGGCTGGCTTCTCGGCCGAACGTCACATCCACGTATTGGCGCAGCATGCACCAGGATTCACCGTGCACGACATCGTCGTCGACGCGGCACGCGTACCGGGAGAACGGGAACGGGACCAACTTCGGCGAACCGCAGCCAGCCTCGAGGCCCAGGTCGAGTTTGCTGACGTGTCCAGACCTGGTACACCATTACATGACCCGGCGAGGTTGGCTGCGGCGCTTGAGCGGGTGCGGCTGCGCGGTAGGGCACCCGCGTCGCCGACGGCTCCGACGTCCGCGGTGCGGTCGGTCGACGAGAGGTGACGATTACGTGGCGATGACAGCCGAGGTCAAGGACGAGCTCAGCCGACTCGTGATCAACTCGGTCAGCGCGCGTCGCGCGGAGGTGGCGTCTCTGCTGCGCTTCGCAGGCGGGCTGCACATCGTGGCGGGCCGGGTGGTGGTCGAGGCCGAGGTGGATCTCGGCGTCATCGCGCGGCGGCTGCGCAAGGACATTTACGATCTGTACGGCTACAACGCCGTGGTGCACGTGCTGACGGCCAGCGGTATTCGCAAGGGCACCCGGTACGTGGTGCGGGTGGCTCAGGACGGCGAGGCACTCGCGCGTCAGACCGGGCTGCTCGATCTCCGCGGCCGTCCAGTGCGCGGCTTGCCCGCCCAGGTCGTGGGTGGCAGCGTCGGTGACGCCGAAGCCGCTTGGCGCGGAGCGTTTTTGGCGCATGGATCGTTGACCGAGCCCGGCCGTTCGTCATCGCTGGAGATCAGTTGCCCTGGGCCGGAGGCGGCACTCGCCCTTGTCGGAGCGGCACGTCGACTCGGTGTCAGCGCGAAGGCGCGCGAGGTGCGTGGCAGCGACCGGGTCGTGGTGCGCGACGGTGAGGCCATCGGAGCCCTGCTGACGCGGATGGGCGCCCAGGACACGCGGCTCACCTGGGAGGAGCGTCGACTGCGCCGCGAGGTGCGCGCAACGGCGAACCGGCTGGCGAACTTCGACGATGCGAACCTGAGACGGTCCGCGCGGGCAGCCGTCGCGGCCGCGGCCCGTGTCGAACGCGCGCTGAACATCCTCGGCGATTCCGTGCCGGATCATCTGTCGGCCGCGGGCAGGCTGCGCGTCGAACACCGGCAAGCCTCGCTGGAGGAACTGGGCAGGCTGGCGGAGCCGCCCATGACGAAAGACGCCGTGGCGGGTCGCATTCGGCGGCTGTTGTCCATGGCCGACCGCAAGGCCAAGCAGGACGGCGTCCCGGACACCGAATCGGCGGTCACGCCGGATCTGCTCGACGACGCCTAGCGACCCCACTGGGTGGCGGATGCCGACGGACTCCGCAAGGTGGGCAACACTTTTCGCATCGCAATGGCCGAGCGCTGGAACGCCTGCGCCACCGCATCCGCCACGACGATGAACCTCTCGACGATGAAACTCTCGACGATCTCGAGCGGCCGCCGTTACCGTGACCCCATGAAGCTCCTGAGGGTCGGGACGGCGCTGCCGGACCCGCCGTTCAACGGGATGCCGGACGGGCGGGGTCTCGACATCGACCTGGTCGACGCCATCGGAGGCAACCTCGGCGTGGGGATCGAGATGATTCCCTATGAGGGTTCGGACTTCAACGGAATCTTCGACGAGCTCGCCGCGGGCTCGTTCGACTGCGTGATCGCAGGGATCACCGTCACTCCCGAGCGGCAACGCAAGGCCGCGTTCGCATCGCCGTACCTGATCGCCGGGCAGTCCCTCGCCGTGGACACCGCTCGCCACCCGACGGTCAGATCGATCGACGACCTCGACGGGCTGATCATCGGCGTCCAGCGCGGCAACACCAGTCAGCCGATCGCCGAACGCCTCGTCACCGACGGCAAGGCGAAGGCCGTACGCCTCTACGGCTACGGCAGCATCCGCTCGGCACTGGCCGACCTCAGCGCGGGCAGCTGCGACGCCTTCATGAAGTTGGGTCCGGTGCTCACCGAACTCGTCAGGGACGTCGCGGACGTCGATGTGGTGCAGCACGGGATCTCGCGCGAGGAGATCGCCATCGCCGTCGCACTGGGTGACGACGCGACCTTGGCGCAGATCGCCACGGCGCAGGAAGGACTCGAGGCCGACGGCACATTGCAGGCGATGCGCCGCAGATGGCTCGGCAACCCGTACCGCGATCAGGGCCTGGCCGCCCACTGACCGGCTCCTGGCACGCTACTGACGGCGGCCTCGGACCGGGCGCGCGGCAGTTTCTGCGCGCCACTAGGCTGATGCCCGAGCAATGTGACTGGGTAAATCGCCGGAGCATCTTCGAGATCTAAGGAGCAGGACAGTGACGGTTCGGGTAGGCGTTAACGGCTTCGGTCGAATCGGGCGCAACTTCTTCAGGGCGCTGGACGCGCAGAAGGCCCTCGGCAACAACACCGACATCGAGATCGTCGCGGTCAACGACCTCACGGACAACGCGACGCTGGCCCACCTGCTGAAGTTCGACTCCATCCTGGGCCGGTTGCCCCACGAGGTCACCCTGGAAGGTGACGACACCATCGTCGTCGGCGACACCAAGATCAAGGCCCTCGAGGTCAAGGCAGGCCCTGCGGAGCTGCCATGGGGTGACCTTGGCGTCGACGTCGTCGTCGAGTCCACCGGCATCTTCACCAACGCCGCCAAGGCCAAGGGACACCTGGACGCCGGAGCCAAGAAGGTCATCATCTCCGCGCCTGCCACCGATCCGGACATCACCATCGTGCTCGGCGTGAACGACGACAAGTACGACGGCAGCCAGAACATCATCTCCAACGCGTCGTGCACCACCAACTGCCTTGGCCCCCTGGCCAAGGTCCTCAACGACGAGTTCGGCATCGTCCGCGGCCTGATGACCACGGTGCACGCCTACACGCAGGACCAGAACCTGCAGGACGGTCCGCACAGTGACCTGCGTCGCGCCCGCGCCGCCGCGCTCAACATCGTGCCCACCTCGACCGGGGCCGCGAAGGCCATCGGCCTGGTGCTGCCGGAGCTGAAGGGCAAGCTGGACGGCTACGCGCTCCGGGTGCCGATCCCCACGGGCTCCTGCACCGACCTGACCGTCGAGCTGGCCAAGTCCGGCACCGCCGCGGAGATCAACGCCGCGATGAAGGCCGCCGCCGAGGGCAAGCTCAAGGGCATCCTGAAGTACTACGACGCACCGATCGTGTCCAGCGACATCGTCACCGACCCGCACAGCTCGATCTTCGACTCGGGCCTGACCAAGGTCATCGACAACCAGGCCAAGGTCGTGTCGTGGTACGACAACGAGTGGGGCTACTCCAACCGCCTGGTGGACCTGGTCGCGCTGGTCGGCAAGTCGCTGTAGAGCCGAATCCGTGGCCGAATCCTCTATCAAGTCGCTGTCGGATCTGCTGGCCGAAGGCGTCGAGGGTCGGGGCGTGCTGGTGCGCTCCGACCTGAACGTCCCGCTGGACGACGAGGGCAACATCACCGATCCGGGCCGAATCCTGGCCTCGGTGCCGACGCTGAAGGCACTGTCGGACGCGGGAGCCAAGGTTGTCGTCGCCGCGCATCTCGGACGCCCGAAGGGCGGCCCCGATCCCAAGTTCTCGCTGGCTCCGGTCGCGGCCGCGCTCGGCGCCCAGCTGGGCAGGCACGTTCAACTCGCCGGTGACGTGGTGGGCCCCGACGCGCTGGCGCGCGCCGAGGGGCTGACCGACGGTGACGTGCTGATGTTGGAGAACGTCCGCTTCGACCCGCGGGAGACCAGCAAGGACGACGCCGAGCGGCTCGCGCTGGCCAAGTCGCTGGCCGAGCTCGTCGGAGGCCCAGATGGATCCGGAGGGGCGTTCGTGTCCGACGGCTTCGGCGTGGTGCACCGCAAGCAGGCGTCGGTGTACGACGTCGCCACGTTGCTGCCGCACTACGCGGGCACGTTGGTGGCCACCGAGGTCAAGGTGCTCGAGCAGCTGACCAGCTCGACCCAGCGTCCCTACGCCGTGATCCTCGGCGGCTCGAAGGTGTCCGACAAGCTTGCCGTCATCGAGAACCTGGCGACCAAAGCCGACAGCATCCTCATCGGCGGCGGCATGTGCTTCACCTTCCTTGCCGCCCAAGGAG
>JAOPWT010000251.1 GCA_025965555.1 Mycobacterium sp. | reverse complement strand
GGTGTCACCGGACTTGAGGGTGTCACCGGACTTGACGGTGTCACCGGGCTTGTCGGTGCCACCGGACTTGAGGGTGTCACCGGACTAGACGGTGCCACCGGACTTGACGGTGTCACCGGGTTTGGTGGTATCGCCGGTGCCCCCACCGATCGCCTTGGCGACGGCGTCGTTGATGCGGTCCTGGAATGAATGCGTCTCGCCGGCCGCGCCACCGGACGGGGTGCCGGTCGAGTCGGGTGTCTGCGGCGGCGTCTGGTCGGCGGCGTCATCAGTCGACACCACATCGGTCTTCAACGCCACATCGGTCACCGCCATCCCATCGGGACCGGGCATGGCATGCCGACCTCGCTGCTGTTGTTCCGTCGCCTGCGACGAATCGGTCGACGCGGGCGACTGGAGCGCGGCCTTCAACTCGGTCTGCTGCTGCACCGACTCCGGGGTGGACGGGGTCGCGGTGGTGCCCGGCGCCCCCTGCGCAGCCTGCCAGGCATGGTTGTCCAACCATGCCCTGAGCAGCGTGTTGCCCGGATCAGCCGCCGACAGGGCCCCGACGATTCCTTCGGGCGTAATCGCGGTCGGCCACTGGCATGTCGGGCAATAGGACATGCCAGGGGTGAACGGATCGAAACTGACGACGAAGCTCGCGATGAGGTTCGTCACCGCCCTGGCGATGTCCTGTCCGGAGGGAATCCTGATCGGATTCTGGGCGGGGTCGGCTTGCAAGTGGGCGAGATAGGCACTCCACGCGTTGCTGGTGAGGTCGGTCAGATTCACCGTCTGGCCTGCCCAGGGCATCAGGTAAGTGCCGTTGGGGCCATCCTGCGTACCGGGCAGGTCATACCCGGGGCCGAACGGATTGGTGGGGACGTAACCACCGAAGCTCTGCTGACCAGGCGCGGTGGGATCGAACGTGTAACCGGTGTACAGAGCGCTGAGCGGAACCGTGAAGAAGTCGTTGATGAGGGGAAACGGTGTCACGCCGAAGAGCGCATTGATCGCGCCCTGGCTGTCCCACGGCACGAAGGGCGGGCAGGTCGTTGTGCCGCACGTCGAGTTCACCGGCAGCTCGGCAGTGGCGATCGCCGCCAGGATCTGGCCGACAGGATTGGAGAACCAGGGATTCGGAAGCAACAAACTAGCTGCGCCCGCGTACTTCGGCGGGTCGCCTGGGTCGGTGCCCCAGACATTGGTCGCATTGGAGACCCACCAGCTGCCCGTGAAGAAGAAGGCGGCCGCCTCGTAGTTCAAGCCGTCGACCTCGTACTGAGGAATGTTGATGGCGTCGATGATGAAGTTGATCGGAATGTTCAGCGGGCTCGACGCCGCGGCGAGAGTGAGCTCCGCGGTGGTGACGTCGTGCGTCGGCGGGGACTGCACCTTGATCTCTGGGGGCGCAGTGACCGACGACGCGGCTGTCACGCAGGCCACTGCCACGATAGCCGCGCTCGCAACGACGCTCGCCGATCTTCCGGCAGCGTGATTGGCAGGGTACCGACGCCCGCGATCACATTCCGGCGCGCGCCTGACACCACTCTTCCGGTGCCGTCCCCCCTTGCTCCTGACCCCCATGATCCACCCCTTCGCAGTCGTGATGCGGAACCGCCCGCTCAACATAACAGCTTCAAACGACGCGGCGGTGCGATTATGGCGAAGGCAGTTAGCTGTCTTTTTCCTGTTCAAAGACCTTGACGGTACTACTCGCAAACTTTGACACTCACGAAAGCAAACTCTTGGAATTCGCTGAACGTTGCCGACGACCGACTGGAGGGCCGCTCAGTCTCGCAACCAGGGTTGGTTGCCAAATGTGTCCAGGTGTGTCACCTCGACGGCTGGCCGTCGCGTCGTCGGGCCGTAGCGACCAAGCGGCCAACCCAGTGGCACGACGGCGCACGGCGTCACCGAATGCGGAAGCCCCAGAATCCGTCGCGCCGAAGACTTGCTCCACAACGGCAGCGTGATCAACGACGCGCCGAGTCCCATCGCCCGCGCTGCCAACAGCAGGTTCTGCACGCTCGGATAGATCGATCCCCAGTAGCCCGACAGCGACGCGTGCGGCATGAACCCGAATGGCACGCCGCCCTCCCGGAGCGGTAGCCGCAGACACGCCACCACCAAGACCGGGATGTCGGCGAAGTGGTCGACCTGCCACTGCACCGCTCGGGCGGTCTTCGCCATCGACTCGTCCTGCTTGACGAGGCGACGAAGTACCGTGGCGTAGTACACCTTCCACGCCTGCCGGTAGCGCCGGGCCAGCTTCTCCTTGATGCGACGGTCCTTCACCACGATGAATTCCCAATTCTGACCGTTGGCGCCGGTAGGTGCCCGCAGCGCGAGCTCGATGCACTTCAGGACCACCGCATCGTCGACGGGGGCCGTGAGGAGTCGTCGGATCGCTCGCTGGGTCAGCATGGCTTCACCGAGCGACATATCAAGGCGCGCAAGCGCTTCGGCTGAACTCGGCGTGTCATCGGACGAGCCTGCGCCGGTCACGGGTACGTCCGGTCCGTCGAATGCTCGGCGATCCAGGTGGTGGTGAACTGCAGAATGTCGCCGATTCCCTCGACCAACTGGTCGACGAGGTGGCTCTCGATCCTTCCGCCGACGATGGGCAAACTGAAGTGGACGCTTCCGGCAAACGTTAGCCGGCATCCCACCCCCGTGGTTGACAGCAACGCTGTGCCACTGCCGGACAGCGGTACACCGGTCGCGGCCACCTTGATGTCCCCGGCGACCTTGCGCCCCTCGATCGGGGTCCAGGTTTCGGACCGGTGAATGCTGAGGTTCCCTGGATAGACATTGGCCAGCGGTCCCGGCAGCGCCTCGTGCCGAAGGTCCTGGGTGGTGGTCACGGACACCGCGCCATCAGCATCCCGGAGGAACGAGTCGAGCGTGATGCCCGCGTCGAACGCGGCGATGCGGGCAAGCCAATAGTCCCTGCTGCCGAAGGCGGACTGAACTTGTTCGACAGTGACTGCCGCTTCGAACGACGCTTCGATTGATCGGGGCATAGCAGGCGAGATTATCGCGCTCGGGGGCTTTCCGTCAGGCTTGGCGCTTACGGCTCTTCGGGGTCTACTGCGTCCCCTTGTTTTTTGCCATCGCTTCACCGGATAGCTGATCAACCAGTTGGCTTGCGAATAGTCGCGCTTCGTCCAGTTGCTGTGGTTGAACGTTCGTGGTCGGAATTCGAATTCCCAGATATCGTCGCCGGTACTCTCCGGAACCGAGGTAACTGGTTAGAGATAGCATCGACCGAAGCTGGCCACCGGGATAGGTGAAGTGGATTCCGCCGAGGAAACGGCCGCCTCGGCTGGTCCCCAGTTCGCGTACGGTGTCCATGTTTTCTCGCCAATATCGACGGCACACGACGAAAACAGCAAAGGATTTGCCGGAAAGGGTAATTGTTGCCTCGTCGGAGGTGAGAAATGACCGTATGGGCATGCTCGCGTCTCGCCACCACGTCGGCGATCCGATGCAGACGAAGTCGTAGTCGCCCGTCGTCGCCTGGTCCGGTGTGCGTATCTCTCCGCTAAGTCGGCGCCGTTGCGCTGGAAGGACAGAGAACATGTCACGCCAGACGTGGCGCATCGGAAAACGCGTGAACCGCTCGGCGAATCGCTCGTCGGTGAATTCGATGCGGGCTTTGTGGACCTCACAGCCACGCTCGCGAAAGACCTCCTCGGCCGCCTCGAGCACCTTCAGCGACTGCCCGGTATAGGAGTAGTAGACCAGCAGAATTCGCATGGCCCGGCGGCCGCTACCCTGGTCATTCGGGACGTCTGTCATTTGGACCCCTCCGTGGCGAGCACATCGCCGCTCGCAGATCATCGCTCCCCCGCTGTGACGATACGTCGCCTCCGCCCTCGACCCCACCCCGCGGGCGCCACGTCGTCACCGCCTTGCCGACCGAACCGATGGACAGCAACCGTCCCTGAGGACTGGCGTCGGTGCCGTTGCGCTGAGGCTCGTCGTAGATCCACAACCTCTCAACCGGCTGGAATGCCGAGTGACTTAGAACGGCGCAACAACACGGCGGCAGGCCGACCAATTGCTCCAATAAGTTAACTACGCGTAGGTCGAAAACAAACTAATGGGATGTTATGCATTTTGCTGCTAACTAAAAGTTTGTGCTGTAATTGTTCGTCTGGAAAGGCCCGGATGGGGATCCGACGAACAGAGGGCAGAAGCATATGGGGAGTAGCGCCGGCACCGATGTCTCTCGTTGGCGCATTTCCGCTCGTGCCGCGAGGGTATCGAAGATATTCGCTTCAAACGTGGTTGCCGGGTTCCTCATGGCGGTAGCCGCCACCAACTCGGCAGTAGCTGCCACGGCCCTCTTCGTGGGCGGAATCGTCGAGCCGATGCTCTACGAACCCATGATGGGCCAAGCGCTCGGCGGAATGTTCACCGGTACCGACCCGGCGTCCAAGACCCCGTGGGTGCGCCAAAGCGTGTACTGGCCGGCGCAGATGGCACCGTTCCTAGGGTTCACGTCGCTGGGCGGCTCCGTGTCGCAGGGCAAGGACAACCTCGTCGCCGACATCGCGGCAGCACAGAA
>JAOPWT010000244.1 GCA_025965555.1 Mycobacterium sp. | reverse complement strand
TGGCGCCGCGACGATGCGCAACGTCCTGACCTACTGCGGCATCTACACCAACGAGGACCCGCCCCGCCAGGTGGTTTATGGGGTGGCCGAGGAGGTGCTGGCGGCGCTGCGGGCCGAAGGCGCGGTGAGCGGGCCGCAGCGGTTCACGGCCCCGGCGGTGGTGTTTGATCCCGAGGCGCTCAAGCGAGTGCTCGACGAGTTGTGCGCAGCGGCGGGTGTGGAGGTCCGGCTGGACAGTCAGATCATCGCGGCATGCCGCGACGACGGGCGGATTTCCTCGCTGCAGGTCGCCGACCATTCCGGTATGCATGAGCTGACCGCGAACGCGTTCGTCGATGCGACTGGTGAGGCGGATCTCGCCAGCTTCGCCGGAGCCTCGGTCCGCTACGGCAACGACGGCATGGTCCAGAACGGCTCGCTGGGTGTGCGGTTCGGTGGCGTGCCGGCCAACGTCGATCTGTCCAAGGCGCGGGTCAAGGCGGCGGTGCGCGCGGCACGGGCGCAGGGCGTCGGTCCGCTGATCTCCGAGCAGGGCCTGTTCGCCCGGCTGCCGATCTCCGGGGACGTCATCACCTACCTCGTCGACGAAGGATACGACGCCCGCGACGCGCGTGAGGTCAGCCGTGCGGAGTCCAGCGCCCGCCGTCAGTCGACGGCATACCTGCAGGTCATGCGCAGCTTTCTGGGCTGTCCGGACGCCTACATCGTCAGCACCGGCCCCGAGCTGGGCACCCGGGAATCGCGCCACGTCGTGGCCCGTTACCGGCTATCCGAAGACGACGTGCTGGACGCCGTCTGCTTCGACGACGCGGTCGCCGTCGGCGCATGGCCGATCGAATACCACCCCGGCCCCGGCATCCCGTCGCAATGGCGCTTCATCTCCGGCAGAGGTTGTTTCGACATTCCGCTCGGCGCACTGTGCAGCGTCGACACCGACAACCTGTTCGCCGCGGGCCGCAACATCGACGGCGACCGAGGCGCAGGCGCCTCGGTGCGGGTCATGGGCACCGCATTTGCGACCGGGCATGCCGCCGGCGTAGCCGCCTCGATGCGGGCAGATCGTGGCACGTTCCCCAATGTCGCCGCCGTACGGGCAGAACTCGTCCGCCAGGGGACCCACCTCACTGACCCGTGCGCGACAACCGTCGCGGACGTCTAGCGCCGACACTCGCCAAACTGCGCCGCCGGGGAAAGTGGTGCCCAATTCGGTCGCCAGCGCGCAAGATCACCTCTCCGTCGACCAACTCCTCACCACGTTCGTGGCCACCCCTGCTCCGAGGAACTGTGAACTCATCAGCTCCTAATCACTCGGCTTGCGTTGGGGCATGCTGAGCGCAAGGAGCAGTACCGCCGCGGTGAGCGGTCTTCAACATCATCGATGCGGGCCCTTCGACGTAGCCCTGTCACGGCTCCCCTGCGCTCAACACCGGCGGCACGGGCGCGAAGGAATTCCTACCGTTCACCGCGGGTCCGATGTTCGGAAAACGTTGGCGTGTAAATCGTTTCGCTCAGTTCGTCGAGTTCCAGTCGCCGACTTCCGCACCGGCGCAGAACTCGCGATCGGACTGCCCAGTCGCGGACTTACTTGAGCAGCTTCGACATTCGCCGGTCGGCGAGGATCTTGCCGCCGGTCTGACACGTCGGGCAATACTGAAACGACTTGTCGGTGAAGGACACCTCGCGCACGGTGTCGCCGCAGACCGGACACGGCATGCCGGTGCGCGCGTGCACCCGCAACCCGGAGCGCTTCTCGCCCTTGAGCGTGGCGGCGCCCTGGCCGGCCGATCGAGAGACCGCATCGGTGAGCACCGAGATCATCGCGTCGTGCAAGATGCCGAGTTGGGCCTCGGTGAGCTTGCCCGCGGTCGCGAACGGCGAGATCTTCGCGACGTGCAGGATCTCGTCGCTGTAGGCGTTGCCGATGCCCGAGATGGTCCGCTGATCGGTGATGACGGTCTTGATGCGCCCGCTGTTGCCCTTGAGCACCGCCGCAAACTCCTCGGGTCCCAATGACAACGCATCGGGGCCGAGGCTCGCGATCTGCGGCACCTTCATGGGGTCGTCGACCAGCCACACGGCGAGTCGCTTCTGGGTGCCTGCCTCGGTCAGATCGAAGCCAGGGGCCGCCCCGGCGGCGGCATCCGGACCCGGCGCATCCCCATGGTTGCCGAGGTGCACGCGTAACGCGATGGGACTCTTGCCACCTGGCCGCAGCGGAACCGCCGACAGTTTGTCCGACCACCGCAGCCAACCCGCCCTGGACAGGTGCGTGATCAGATGCAACTCACCCGCCTGCAGGCCGAGGTACTTACCCCATCGGTTGGCACCGGTGACGGCCTGTCCGTACAGCGCCGTGATGGGCGGGTCGAAGGTCTTGAGCACTGACAGGGCAGCGACGTCGACACGCTTCACCGTCAGTCCCACCGCGTGACGGCGGAGGTGGTCGGCAAGGGCTTCGACCTCGGGTAGTTCCGGCACGCCTTCCAGGCTAGAGCAGATTCTCCAGGCGGATGGGCAGGTCCGTCACGCGCTTGCCGGTCGCATTGAACACGGCATTGGCGATCGCGGCGGGTACCCCGACGATGACGATCTCGCCGAGGCCCTTCACCCCGATGGGGTTCGCGATGGTGTCCTGCGCGGTCAGGAAGGTGGCGTCGAGCGCGGGCACGTCCGCATTCACCGGCACCAGGTAGTCCGACATGTTCGCGTTGACGACGCGACCGTCCCTGTGATCGAGATCGGTCGACTCCAGCAGT
>JAOPWT010000235.1 GCA_025965555.1 Mycobacterium sp. | reverse complement strand
GTTGTTCCAAGGTGACCGCAACGTGCAGTTCGGTCAGCAGGCTGCCGCAGGCCTGCTGGGCATCTTGCCCGTGTACGTATTGGCGCTGACCGCGCAACGCTATCTGGTCGGAGGACTGACCACGGGAGCGACGAAGTGACCGTCGTCGAAATAGAGTCGATCACCAAGTCATTCGACGGTCCAGCCGTCGTCGATGGGCTCAATCTGACGCTGGAGGACGGCTCACTGACAGTGCTCGTCGGACCGTCCGGGTGCGGCAAGTCCACCACGTTGCGGATCGTCGCGGGTCTCGAGTCGGCCGACGCGGGCACGGTGCGCATCGGCGGCAGGGACGTCACCCGCGCCACACCCCGAGAACGCGATGTCGCCATGGTCTTCCAGAACTACGCGCTGTATCCGAATCTGACCGTGGCGGGCAACATCGCGTTCCCGCTGCGAAACTCAGGTGTTGGGAAGGCCGACGCCGCCGAGCGCGCCCGCGAGGCCGCCGAGCGCGTCGGTATCGCCCCACTGCTCGACCGCAAGCCCCGGCAGCTCTCCGGAGGCCAGCAGCAGCGCGTCGCGATCGCGCGTGCGTTGGTGCGGACCCCGTCGGTGTTCCTGTTCGACGAGCCGTTGAGCAACCTCGACGCGAAGTTGCGGATCGAGTTGCGGTCTGAAATCCGAAGACTGCAACAGGAATTGGGGATCACGGCGCTGTACGTCACCCACGATCAGGAAGAGGCGATGACGATCGCCGACCAACTCGTCGTCCTCGACTCAGGCCGGATCGTGCAACGGGGGACACCCGAGGAGCTCTACCGTCGACCGGCCAACACCTTCGTGGCAGGTTTCATCGGCTCGCCGAGTACGAACCTCCTACCGGGTCGGCTCAGCGGCGGCTTCTTCAAAGCGGACGGCTTGGTGTGGCAGGCCCCGGCCGGCCCGGATCGCGACTTCACGCTGGGTGTCCGCCCGGAGGACCTACTCGTCGAACCGGCCGGAGACGACGGTGACGGCACGGTGGAACTGGTGGAACTACTCGGACCCCGCTACGTGTTGATCGTCAAGGCCGGCTCGCACCGCCTCACCGCAGTGGTCGAGGCGGCGTCGGTGGCGGGCTGGGCCACCGCACCTGCTCCCGGCGACGCCGTGAGCGTCAGCGTCAGACCCGGCCGGGCGCACCTGTTCGACGGTTCGACCGGCGAGCGGATCCCGCTCGAATGAATTACCCGCCGCAACCTCCGACGCAAGGATCCTCATGCCGCGCACACCGTGGACCGAACCGCTCGACGACGCCGAGACCGCGCACTGGGACGGGGTGGCCGCCGAGGTTGCCCTCGTCCTCGAGAAGGACGCTTTGATCCGAGATCGCGCGAATGCGCAGCCCGAGGCAGAACTGAAGCTGCTGAAGGAATCTGGTCTGGCGAATCTTCTGATCCCGGCGACGTACGGAGGCGGCGGGGGACACTGGTCCAGCGCGCTGCGGGCGGTGCGCATCCTGGCCCGCGCCGATGCTTCGATCGCACAGATTCTGAGCTACCACTACTGCAACCACGCCAGCATCGTGTTCTTCGGGGCCTTCCAGCGCTGGCAGGCCTGGTTCACCGCCTCGGCGGACGGCAACTGGCTGTGGGGCGATGCGGTGAACCCGGTAGATCCTGACCTCACCTTGACGCAGGACGGACCGGGTTACCGGCTCGACGGCCGCAAGCGGTTCTCGACCGGAGCCGCCACCGGGGACGTCACGCTGGTGATGGCTGCCGAACTGGGCGCCGGCCGGGTGCTCGCGTCGGTGGTCGAGCACGATCGGGCGGGTATCGAGTACGTCGACGACTGGGATGCGTTGGGGCAGCGCCTTTCGGCCAGCGGCAGCGTCCAATTCGACGGTGTCGCCATCGCACCCCACGATGTCCTCGGCGAGGTGGGTGACGAACCGTACTCCACGCTCGTCACGCCGGGAGTGCAGCTGGGTTTCGCCAATCTGTACCTCGGCATCGCCGAGGGTGCGCTGGATCGGGCTCGTCGACTGACACTGGACCGACGGGGCGCCTGGTTGCTCAGCGATGTCGAACATTATTCCCGGGATCCGTTCGTCCAGAGAACCTTCGGTGAACTCCTGTCGCGGGTCTCGGCGGTCGAGGCTCTGGCCGATCGCTGGAACCAACGATTCGACGCGGCGATCGCGCGTGGTGCGGGGGTCACCGCTGCGGACCGCACCGACGTCGAGATCGGGATCGCGCGACTGAAGGTGGTCTCCACCGAGACCGCGCTCGAGGTCGCCCATCGGGTCTTCGAGGTGACTGGATCCAGCTCCGCCCGCAGCGAGGTGGGCCTGGACCTGTTCTGGCGCAACATTCGTACGCACTCTCTGCACGACCCCGTGGACTACAAGAAGCTCGAGGTCGGTGCCAACTACCTGACCGGCGACGTCCAGCCGATCACCTTGTATACCTGAGCGTCAACGTCGGGCAGCCGCGGCAATGACCAAACGTGGCGTTGCTTCGGTAGGCCACATTCGGCTCACGAGGGCGACTACGCCGCGCGCGGATTCTTCTCCCCGGCTTCGATGGCGATGCTCAGCCTGTTCTCGGCGGGCGCCACCGGGCACGTCGCATAATCGGTGAACGAGCATGGCAGGTTCGAGGCGCGGTTGAAGTCGAGTGTCACCGACCCGTCGGCGCCGGGCTCGGCAACTGCCAGTGATCTGGCTCCAGGGTAGGTCGTGACGCCGCTGGTGGCGTCGGTGAACAGAACGTGCAGTCCACCCGTCCCGCGTGCGAACGCGATGAGCCGTTGTGGGGCACCGGCAATTGCGAAGTCGATGATGCCGACGGCATCGTGATGATGCTCGAGTCCCTCGACGACGGCACCCGTCGTCACCGTCTCGGTCTGCTCGTACGGCGTGAAGGTGCCGGTGACGATCCATTGGTCGTTGGGTGCGTAGGTCGGGATCCCCTGGTATGCCGACAGATGGCGCGACTTCGGATCGTGGACGCGGAGTGCAACCGAGCCCGTGCGGCGAATGACCTCGATGCGTCGATCTCCGTCCTCGACGAGCAATCCCGGCGCCCCCTCGGCTGGCTCGAGTCGATCGGTCCCCTCGATGCCCTCGACGAAAACCGCATCGGCGTCGGCGCGCCAACGTCCGGGGAGATCGGCGACCGTCTCGAATTCTTCGGTCAGCCAGTACAACCCGATGAGACTGACCCAGCCGAGTGGCTCACCGTAATAGCGTTCGCGTTCGCCGTGCCACTGGTGCCACGCCGCCTCGAATGTGTTTGCTTCGGTATCTGTGGTCGTCGTCATGCTTCTCGCGCTCCTCGTCACACTTCGGATGGATGGATCAGGACGCCGATGCCACTCATGTCAGCGAAACCCCCGGAGTCGACTGCGAGATGAGCGGACGACTTGGGATGCGCTCACGGAGTGCTGGCGCGACGTCGGACTGAAACAGCTCAAGGCTACGTCGCTGCTGTCTGGTCGTCACGCCGCCGGCATCGGCACTGAGGTGCATCACTTCGTGGCCCAGTTGCTCGTGGTAGCGGCCCACCTTGTCGATGATCTGTTCGGGGCTTCCGATCAGTGCGGAGCTACGCGCGACGAGATCTTCGATCGATTCGAACACCACCGGCATCCCCACTTTGCGCTGAGCGGAGAGACGGGCTTCGAAGGTCGGCCGGTAGGTGGCCACCGCTTCCTGTGATGTCGGCGCAACGTAGAACCCGGCAGTTCCCGCCCCGACCAAGGCGTCCTCGGGTCGGTGGCCGTAGAAGTCCCAGCGCTGCCGATAGTGACGAATCAGTTCGGCGTAGGGCTCGACGGGGTGGGTGACATTGGCGGAGAAGACCGGGTCGCCGTAACGCGCGGCGAGGTCGACGGAGTCCGTACTCGTCGCACTGCCGTGCCAGATCCGAATTCGCCTCTGCAGCGGCCGGGGAAGCGCCTTTGCCTCGACGAGAGCAGGACGAAACCGACCCGACCACGTGACGTCTTCGCGTTCCCACAGCAAGCGGAACAGCTCGTAGCCTTCGCGATTGCGGTCCCACTGATCAGCGGTGGTCACGTTGAAGAGCTGAGCCTGGGCCGCGCCGTTGCCCTTGCCGATGATCAGTTCGAGCCGGCCGCCGGACAAGTTGTCCAGCGTCGAGTAGTCCTCGAAGGCACGGACGGGATCGAGAAGGCTCAGCGTCGTCACCGCGGTGAAGAGGCCGATTCTCGACGTCCTGGCGGCGATGTTGCTCAGCACTACAGGCGGCGAGGACGAAATGAACGGATCCTCGTGACGCTCGCCGACGGCGAAGCCGTCGTATCCCAGTTCCTCGGCGAGCACTCCGTTGTCGATGACCTCCCCGAGCCGTTGGGCCGTGCTCGACTTCTCACCCGTTACCGGGTCGGGTTGATGAGTGATCAGCGTGATCAGCAGGAACTTCACCGCGGGCTCACCGTTTCATTCCCGACCGCTCATGCCGTCGCGTCCTCACCGTCCTCCAGCCGGAAGCCCACCTTGAGGGTCACCTGGAAATGCGCGACCTCGCCGTCCTTCAGTTCCCCACGGACTGATTGCACTTCGAACCAGTCGAGTCCCCGCAGCGTCTTGGCCGCTCGGTTCACACCGTTGCGGATGGCGGCATCCGTTCCGTCGGGTGAGGTACCGACGATCTCGACGACCCGGTATGTGTGCTCGCTCATGGCAATCCCTTCTCGCGGTCTCGTCCCGACAAGTCAAGCGCATTCGACACGCTGTGTCCGCCGTTTGCGCTCGCGCGGATTCTAGGGCCCCGTGTGAAGGTGCTTCGAACCACCGTGATTTCAACCGTCTGGCGCGATGGTGTCAGGCGGCCATGGTGGTGAAAGTGGTTGGTTTGCAGTGGGTTAGGCATGGTGAGGATGACAGACGCGTCAGGCGTCGACCCCGTCGCGTCACGTCAGGGTTCGGCCGACCCCAATAGTCTCGCTTGGATGACCGAACTAGAGCAGCCCCTGGTCCGCACGTGGTGGCCCTGGCTCGCGCTGCTGTGCGGCGTGGTGATCATCGCTGTTGGCGGATTCCTGCTGACGGCGTAGACACCGCAGTCACCTCGAGGAGTTTCGTGCCAAAGCCAGCCAAGAATCGTCCGCTGTACTACTCGGCGTTCGTGATGAACACGCCGTCGCACGTCATCCACGGACTGTGGCGTGACCAGGCGGCGGCCAACCACGAGATCAACTCGTTGGACCACTGGGTCGACCTGGCCAGGTACCTCGACGGCGCGGGATACGACCTGATGTTCTTCGCCGACGTCAGCGGCCTGCGCTCACCGTGGAACGGCTCGTACGAACTGGTCGCCCGTGAGGGCATGCAGATCCCGACGAACGACCCGTCGGTCCTGATCTCGGCACTGGCCACCGCGACGA
>JAOPWT010000223.1 GCA_025965555.1 Mycobacterium sp. | reverse complement strand
GCCGGTGATCAGTTCGAAGGCGGTGGTGGCCTGGTGGACCGCCATGTGTCCGCCGTCGAGGGTGCGGCAGCCGACGCGCCGCGCCGCCGTCAGCAGTGCGGTGTCCAGCGGGCGGTAGACGATGTCGGCGACCCAGAGATTCTGGTGCAGCAGGCTTTCGTCGAAGGGCAGGCCGGGATGGTCGGCCATTCCGGTTGGAGTGCAGTGCACGACGCCGTCGCTGTGTGGGAGCAGCACGGCGAGCTTGTCGAACGCCGAGGCGTCGACCCTGGCGTCGGGATGCCGGGTCGACAGTTCACCGGCCAGTGCCGCGGCGCGATCGACGTCGAGATCGACGACGGTGAGATGGTCGGCGCCGAGGTCGAGAAGGGCGTGACCGACGGCCGCGCCTGCCCCGCCCGCTCCGAGCAGGACGACGTTCGCGGTCGACGCCCCCGGCAGGCCTTCGGCGAATCCGGTGGCGAACCCCGGCGCATCGGTGTTGTAGCCGATCGTGCGCGTGCCGTCGAACACCACCGTGTTGACCGCGCCGAGGGCGGCGGCCGCGGCGTCGACGGTGTCGAGGTGAGCGATGACCAGTTGCTTGCAGGGATGCGTGACGTTGAGCGCGTTGAAGCCGAGGGCGCGGGCCCAGGTCAGCACTTCGCCGACGCGTTCGGGGGAGACGCCGTTCTCACGGAGGTCGATGGTGCGGTAGAGGTAGTCAAGCCCATGGGCCTTGCCCTCGGCCATGTGCAGCGCCGGGGTTAGGGAAGGCCCGACGCCGATGCCGACGAGGCCGACCAGAAAGGATTCGATCGCCACCGTGCCCCGCTCTCTCTAATGTACTAACTGGTACGTACAAGAAGTAGAGCAGTGTGGTGCGCGTCTCGTCAACCCCCAATCTGTGGGCTGAGTCTCGGAACGGGTCTCGATCTAATGCGACGTGAGCCAACCGACGACGACGTCGCCGATCATTCTGCGCATATGAGCACGCTGCGAGAGCTCGGTGAAGTCGACACCGAAGAGGAAGCCGAACGTATGTTTGTTGGCGACCTGAAACACGCAGTACGAGCTGATCACGATGTGGACGTCGAGGGCATCGACGTCGCTGCGGAAGGCGCCCTGCTCGCGTCCGCGCACCAGGATCTCGTCCAGCAGCGAGGTCGCCGGCTGAGAGATGGTGCGCAGTGACCCGAGTTGGCCGATGAACTCACCGCGATGGATGTTCTCGATGGACACCAACCTGATGAAGGCCTGGTGGTCGAGGTGGTGGTCGAACGTCAGCTCGGCGAGCCTGCGCATCGCCTCGACGGGATCGACGTGGTCGACCTGCAGTTTCTGCTCGGCCTGGCGGATGCCGCGGTAGGCGTTCTCGAGCACGGCCAGATAGAGCTGTTCCTTGCCGCCGAAGTAGTAGTAGATCATCCGCTTCGTGGTGCGGGTGCGTTGCGCGATCTCGTCGACCCGCGCACCGGAGTAGCCCGATTCGGCGAAGACCTCGGTGGCGACGGCGAGCACCTCTGCCCGCGTGCGCTCGGCGTCGCGTTGAAGTTCCCGCTTCGGCTCGGGGGCGCTCACGATCCGCAGCTTACTGCGCGCAGGGAACCAATCCTCGCGATGGGCTTCCGAATGTATTAACCGTTTAGTACATTGGAATGTGATTGGAGGCACACCATGAAGACGTCCATCGCCACCGTGTCCATCAGCGGGTCCCTCGTCGAGAAGCTGCACGCCTGCGCTGCCGCGGGATTCGACGGGGTCGAGGTCTTCGAGCCGGACTTGATCGCCAGCGACCACAGCCCCGAGGAGATCCGCGGCCTTGCCCGGCGCCTCGGGCTCTCGCTGGACCTGTACCAACCGCTCCGCGACATCGAGGGCGTCGACGAGGCGACCTTCACCGAGAACCTGCGCCGTGCCGCGGCCACCTTCGCCACCGCTCAGCGGCTCGGCATCGGCACCGTCCTCGTCTGCAGCAACGTGGCCACCGCGACCGTCGATTCCGACGAACACTCCGCGAGGCAACTGCGCAGGCTCGGTGACGTGGCAGCCCGTTACGACGTCAGGATCGCCTTCGAGGCACTCGCCTGGGGGCGCTTCGTCGACGACTATCGGCGCGCCTGGCGCATCGTTGAACTGGCCGACCACCTCGCGGTCGGAGTCTGCCTCGACAGCTTCCACGTGCTGTCCCGCGGACACGATCCGGCGGCCATCGAAGACATCCCGCGCGACAAGATCTTCTACCTCCAGTTGGCCGACGCACCTGCGCTGTCCATGGACGTGTTGTCGTGGAGTCGACACCACCGGTTGTTTCCCGGCGAAGGCGACTTCGACCTGGCGACCTTCGTCTCACACGTCCTGAAGACCGGCTTCGACGGGCCCCTTTCGCTCGAGGTCTTCAACGACACCTTCCGCCAGACCGACCCCGACGGCACCGCAGTGCATGCGCTGCGGTCGCTGGTCTGGCTGCAGGACAAGGTCGCGGCGCTCCCCGGCGTCGGTCGGACCGCCGCGTTGACGCCGGTGGCCGACGCCAAGCCGCCCGTGGGTTTCGACTTCGTCGAACTCAAGGCCGAGGACACCAGTGACGTGGAAGTCCTTCTCGATCAGCTGGGCTTTACCCCTGGTGGTCGGCACCGCACCAAGCCCGTATCGCTGTGGACGTCGGGGGATGTCCGCCTGATCCTGAACGAGCATCAGGCCCGTGATCTCGCGCCGCACGTGGCCGCGGTGGGTCTGCAGGTGCCCGACGGAGAGGCCACCTCGCGGCGGGCCGCCGACCTGATGGCGCCTGCCACCTACCGGCGGACCTACGCGGCCGAGCAACCACTCAGCGGTGCGGTGGCACCCGACGGGACCGAGTTCTTCTGGGTCACCGCCCCGCCGGCCGGGGTACCACCTCCCTGGGTGGCCGAGTTCGAGAACGGCCTGCCCTCCGAGGCGGGCGCGGCACTGCGCCGCATCGACCACGTCAACCTCGCC
Organism: Mycobacterium sp.; assembly: GCA_025965555.1. GTDB lineage: Bacteria > Actinomycetota > Actinomycetes > Mycobacteriales > Mycobacteriaceae > Mycobacterium. Next base: position 1,382 of record JAOPWT010000223.1, on the reverse strand, counting down.
GTGCCCTGGCAGACGGCCGACGAGGCGGTCCTCTTCCTGACCAGTGTCTTCGGGCTCGTCGCGGATGCCCCGACCGAGGTTGCCGGACCGAGCGGCCTGGTGCGCAGCCAGGTCATGCGCACCGACGACGGCGCTATTCGATTGCCGCTCAACGTCGCTCCGCAGGTACTCGAGGAAGCCGCCATGCCACAGCACGTCGCATTCGCGTGCACCGACGTCGTTGCGTTCGCGCGTGCCGTGCGGTCGCGAGGGTCGAGTTTCCTTGCCGTGCCGGACAACTACTACGACTACGTGGCCGGCCGGTTCGGCATCGACGAGCAGACGGTCGCCGAACTGCGCGAGCTCGACCTGCTCTACGACCGTAGCGCCGATGGCGCGTTCATCCACTTCTACACCAGGACCGTCGGCACGGTGTTCTTCGAATTCTCCCAGCGCATCGGCGATTACGACGGCTACGGAACCGACAACGCCCCGGTGCGACTGGCCGCCCAACGGCAACGGCACATCGCGCGCCGATGACGGATCGGCGCAGGCTCCTGGTCGTCAACGGGCCGAACCTCAACCTCCTTGGCACGCGCCAGCCCGAGCTGTACGGGGCCACCACCTTGGCGCAGCTCGAGTCAGCCGTGGCCGCCACCGCCGCGAAGTTCGACCTCTGGGTGCGCGCCGTCCAGAGCAGTCACGAAGGCGTGCTGATCGATGCGGTGCACGAGGCGCGCCTCGACTGCTGCGGCATCGTCATCAACCCCGGTGGCTTCGAGGTGCACCTGACCAACGTCTACCGGCGCGAGCCGTACCGGCACCACTCGTACGTATCGGCCATCGCCGACGCGGTGATCGCGGGTGCGGGCCCGCTCGGTTACGACGCCGCGGTCAGGTACCTCGCCGCGACGGCGACGGGTGGCGATGCCGTCGCACCGCCCGCCTAGCCATACGCTGAACTCTCGAAGGGAGAAGATCGTGAACCACCCAACGAGTGAGGCCATCCCGGTCGGGACCGAGGCGACCGGCAAGCGCGACGAACCCCTTTCCAACGCATGACCGGGCCGGCGAACGTCGCTCCGCGCGCCGCGATCGTCGGCACGGGATTCATGGCCTCGGTGCATGCCGAGGCGCTGCGTCGGATCGGAGTTGGCGTCCTCGGTGTCGTCGGCTCATCGCCCGAACGGGCCACCGAGCAAGCCGCTTCTGCCGGACTTCCATTGCCGTACAAGGACTTCGAAGACATGCTCGGCGACGATCGGGTCGACGTCGTGCACGTCTGCTCGCCGAACCACCTTCACCACGAGCAGGCCCTTGCCGCGTTGCGGTCAGGCAAGCACGTCATCTGCGAGAAGCCGCTCGCCATGACGTCCGCACAGGCCGCCGAACTGCGTGACGTC
>JAOPWT010000210.1 GCA_025965555.1 Mycobacterium sp. | reverse complement strand
CTGACGTTAGTGGCTGTTGAGACTGATGTGACGCAGCGTAATACGGGCATCCGGTGCCATCCGTTCGCTGGTTGCCCGGTGTTCGTCGGGCGTTGGCCTCGATGCCTTGGCCGGCCGGCGTCACATCGCCGCGGTGGCGCGGTGACGACCGAGAATATTCTGCGCACCATCGGCGTTGCAGCAAGCGGCTCGATCCGTCGGCGATTCATCCCCGAGGTCGACGGACCGGGCCATTCAGAGTTGTTGTGCCGCTGTTGAACTCAGCCCTTCTCCACTGCGTTCGAGTCGCCTGAGTTCTCGATCTGCGGCGCTCCCGACAGGTACGTCACCCGGTTGTTGAAGCCTGACGCGCTGATGGTGGCCGCCGTCTCGACGGTGATGGTGTTCTCGACGCCGGACACCGTGACACTCCGACACTGCCCGGTGATCACCACGGTATTGCTGACTCCACTCACGTTGACGACGCTGTCGTTGCAGGCGATCGTCCTGTTGTCGCCGACACCGGCCACACTGATGTCCCCGCCGACGGGCCCCACCGGCACCGACGGTGCGATCGTCGGCGCCGGCGGCCGGTTGCCGCCGCTGCGAGTGGATGGCCCGTCGAATGGCCCGCCACCACCTCCGTTGGACGCGGTCGGGGTGCCACCGAACGTGTCGATGATCGAGTTGACGTTCGAGAACACGTTCGAGAAGAAGATGACGGTGCCACCGATGATGGCCACCAGCAGTGCCGCCATGATTCCGTAGACGATCCACCCGCGACCCGCTCCCCCGGTCGGCGTCATCGGCGCGGGAGGAAAGGGCGTATCGTACGGCGGCTGCGGGACCGGGTAGAAAGACTGCGGCGCCGTGTACGGGTACTGGGTAGCGGTGTAGGCGGCTGGCGGCGGGGGTGCCTGGTAGCTCCCGCCGTACTGTCCCGGCCCCGTCTCCGAAGAGCTCTGCGTCAGTTCGGATGACTGTTCGCCCAGGGAGCGTTCGAGATCCCGGATGCGGGCCTCGGGGTCGTCTTGTGAGCTCATCCGCCGATGCTTGCACACCAAGTGCGGCGGCGACGTCGTGTCAGCGCGATCACCTGCGGATTTCTCTCCGGAGCCGGCCGGGAGCGGCCGAGTGGTGATGTCAACAGTGAGCGAAACACGCTGGTGCACTTCCGATTACGGCCTCCAACACCAACTGGAGATGGACCGCCTCAACGTGAACCGAGATCATTGGGAGCCTCTGCCTCTCACCAAGCGAGGTTGTTGGTCGTGGCACCGGCCGCGGTGGCCCCGCAGGATTGCCCCGTGAGTCAACTCATCGCCGAACGCCGCATTGCAGCCTGAGTGTGCATGCGGCCAGGGGTGCAGCCGCATTGGGTGCGGCCATGGGCATCGGACGAATCGCCTTCACGCCCATCCTGCCGATGATCACTGCACCGACCAGGTGCACTAATTGGCCTTCATCAACTGCTGCGAGACCTGCAGCATCACGCGCCGCGGCGTGAACCGGTAGCCGGTGGCCAGTAGGGCATTCTTCAAGCCCGACACCACGGTCGGCGTCGACTTGTCGAGAGCGGCCATCGCCGTATCCACGACTTGTTTGGAGGTCTGTCTTCCGCTGGTGAGGAAATCTTCGCCGGCGCGCGCGAAGAATTCGGTCTCGGTGGCCCCCGGGCACAGCGCCAGCACGCGGACCCCGCTGCCCTTGGTCTCCTGCCACAGTGCCTCGGTGAACGACAGCACGAATGCCTTGGTCGCGCCGTAGACGGCCATCCCAGGGGTCGGCTGGAAGGCTGCGGTGGACGCGACGTTGAGGACCAGGCCGTGCCGCGCCGTCGTCATCGCCGGCAGGTACAGCGCAGTCAGTTCGACCAACGTCACACAGTTCAACTGGATCTGGGCGGAGCTCGCCTGCGCCTCTTGACCGACGAAGTCTCCGTGCAGGCCGACGCCGGCGTTGTTGATCAGGATGTCGATCCGGCGGCCAAGGTCACCGATCTTTGCCGCGAGGTCGGCGGCCGAGCCGGGAAGGGACAGATCCGCGGCGATGACGTCGACCTCGAGGCCGGGGCTGATCTCGAGCAGCCTGCCCCGCAGCTCGGCCAGCTTGTCGACCCGGCGGGCGACGAGGACGAGGTTCACCTGGCGCCTGGCCAGCTGAAGCGCGAACTCCTCGCCGATTCCGCCGCTGGAACCGGTGATCAGCGCGGTGTCGTTCTTCAGGTTCATTGGATACTCCTGCTGGTCAGAGCGAAGAAACGGGCAGATCCTCACCGCGATCCTATGGTGGGGACATGACCCAAGGGACTGTTCCGGATTACCCGCAGATGGCTGCGACGCGCGGCCGCGTCGAACCCGCGCCGCGGCGCGTGCGTGGTTACGTCGACGGCGAAGCGATCTTCGATACGACCGCCGCCCGCTACGTCTGGGAGGTGCCGTACTACCCGCAGTACTACATACCGCTGCAAGACGTCGCGGTCGATCGCCTGACCGACGAGAACCATTCGCAGCGAGTTCAATTCGGACCGTCGAAGATGTACTCGATCACCGGAAGCTCCGATGAGAAGCCTGCGGTGCGGGTATTCGACGCCGACGGCGACGGGCCGGTCGCAGGGTTGGTGCGGTTCGAGTGGGCCAGCGTCCAGTGGTTCGAGGAGGACGAGTTGATCGTCGGACATCCGCGCAATCCGTACTCCCGTGTCGACGCCCTGCGCTCGCACCGACACGTCCGGGTCGAACTCGACGGTACCGTCCTTGCTGATACCCACACCCCGATCCTGCTGTTCGAAACCGGTTTGCCGACAAGGTATTACATCGATCGCACCGATGTCTCGTTCGACCATCTCACGCCGAGTGACACCGAGACGTTGTGCCCGTACAAGGGCACCACGTCCGGCTACTGGTCGGTGCAGAACGGGGACACCGTCCATCAGGACCTGGCCTGGACCTACGACTACCCCCTGCCTGCGGTGGCGGCCATCGCGGGGCTGGTGGCCTTCTACAACGAGAAGCTCGACATCATGGTCGACGACGAAAGGCTGCCGCGGCCGAGCACCCACTTCAGCTGACCGGGCACATGAAACTCCCACCTGATTCACAGGCTCGCGCCCTACTCTTTGCCCACCACAGGAAGGTGTGCGCTGATGCAACCGAACCCACTCGACCCGGTGGCCGGTGAACGCCTGTCGCACGCCGACAAACTGTTCACCTCCGATCTGTCGATCAACGAGTTCGCGCTGTTGCACGGCGCAGGCTTCGAACCGATCGACCTCGTCATGGGCGTCTCCGTCTATCACGTGGGCTATCAGTTCACGGGCATCAAGCAGCAGTCGGAACTGCCGGTCCTGACCGAGGCGACGTACCGTGCGCGCTGGAATGCCATGGCGCGCATGCAAGCTGAGGCCGACGCTCTCCAGGCCGACGGCGTGGTCGGCGTACGACTCGAATGGCGAGCCCAAGGCGAGACCGGCGAACATCTCGAGTTCATCGCCGTGGGCACGGCGGTGCGCTATGCCGCCAAGCCCGGCGCCTTCCGCCGTCCCAACGGGCAGGCCTTCAGCAGTCACCTGTCCGGCCAGGACATGACGACGTTGCTCCGGTCGGGTTACACCCCCGTTGCGTTCGTCATGGGCAACTGCGTCTTTCACATCGCCGTGCAGGGCTTCATGCAAACGCTCAAACAGGCCGGACGCAATGCCGAGATGCCGCAGTGGACCCAAGGCAACTACGAGGCACGCGAACTCGCGATGTCCCGCATGCAGGCCGAAGCCGAACGCGACGGCGCCAACGGTGTCGTCGGCGTCGGTTTCGAGATCGCCAACTACGCGTGGGGAATGCACACCGTCGAGTTCTACGCGGCCGGTACCGCCGTGCGACGCACGGGCAACGGCGAGACCATCATGCCGTCACTCGTCCTGCCGATGAGCGGTTGATGAGCGATCTCGACTCCGACAAGGTGTGCCGGGTCGTCACCGCGGCAGTGTCGGGGCCCGGCGGAATTGCCTTGGTGGTCAACGTATTCACCGGTCTGCCCGGGGTGATTCACGCGCCGGCCAAGCGCGCCTTCTTCCGGTCGGAACCGGAGCGCATCCTGATCGGCGACTGGCGCTACGAGATCGCCGGGGACGGCAGGCTGCACGCCGGGCACGTCGTCAACGGCGTGGTCATCGCCGAGGAGACACTGGCGGCAGGGGCCGTGGGACCGCATCTCGCCCGCGCCCTGGAGCAGATCGTCACCCGCTTCGGGCCTGCGACCGTTCCTGCCATCGACGCCGCTGTGGAGGCACTCGGGGCGAGCTCGGGCGGGTACTGACCATCTCGGTCGTCGCTCAGATACCCGGGATGCCGAGGCCGGACAGACCCGGCATGCCGGGCAACCCCATCTGAGCGCCCTGGCCGAGCCAGTTGCCGTTGGCCAGTGACGCCATCATCGACGGGCAGTACATCGAAATCGCGATGCTGGTGAACAGATTTGCCATCCCCGGCGATACCCCGTTGGTGCCGCCCATCTGGGATGCGACGGCGGCAAAGTTGCCACCCGGCTGGGCGAGCATTGGACAGATGGACTGCGCCATGGTGACGGCCATGTTCGGATCTGCCACTGACACACCGGAACTGGTGAGTGCGGACAGGAAGTCGTCGCTGGACGCATCGGCATGTGCCTGTGCGGGCGCGGCGCTGGCGGCGATCACTATGCCCACGGAGATGGCCATCGCGCTCGTGGCCCTCGCGGATACGTCGATCAAGCCCGAAATGACCGTCATGGGTTCTCCTACTTGGATCACGAAACCGAATCACTGCTGTAACTTCTGGAACACTGCTCTACTTCAGTCACATTTTGAACACGACGCGGCCACGGTTTGCACGCTATGCGTTTCATGAGCGCTGCTCGGGCACGCTCGGTGCGACACTGCCCGGCCCCCGCACACCACCTCTAAAGGCAGCCGCCGAACGTGTCAATCACGCTCAACGGCAATGACATTCGCGAGCAGAGAGACGGGCGAGTCAACGGCAGCACAGGCTGAGGCCACCCCGGCGCCGCCTGTTTCTGGACGCCACGCCGAGCACGGGCACCACCGGCGAGTTCGTCGGATCCGTCGCGGTTCCCGAACTCAAGGGCAGGCGCCTGCCCCCAATGGGCGCACATCAAGAATCGGTGAGAGGATCCCTGCGTGGTCGATGACGCGGGAAGCGCCCAGGCGCTGTCACTGCTGGGTGAGCTGTACGGCCAGGTTGCCGAGATCTCGCACAAGCTCGAGGCCGCTGAGGCGCGCGTCCGACGCGCGCGCGCTCGCGGCAACACCCGCAAGGACCCCGTCGCGAACATCCTGCGACGCGACCTGTACGAAGCGCACCGCCTGATCGACGGCTTGCATCGGCGCTACCCGCAGACGGCTCCGGACTCACGCGGGCCGGGGGCGGCCACCACCGCCGAGTGGCCAGCGCTATCCCGAGCTAGCCGGGCTGAGGCCGGGCTGCAGGATCACTTCGCGATCCGCCGACGAGCCACCGGTACGGGACCGAGCGATCACGGCCGCCGCACCGACGATCGCGAGGCCTCCGCACGCCTGACCCACCGAGATGGATTCACCGAGTAGGAATCCCGCGAGCACGACGGTCGATACCGCCTCCAGTGTCATGACGACCGCGGTGTGACTGGCTCCAATGCGCGACAGCGCCGCGAAGGTCAGGCTGAACGCCTCGGCCGTGACGGCTCCGTACGCGACGATCTGGAGCACGTGACCGCTCGGATACTCAAGGCTCGACGTCGCGGCGCCGCGAACTGCCGATGAGCCGGCGGCACCTGCAGGATCGCGGCCACGGCGAACCGGGCGCTGAGTGCGGTGGCCGATCCGACACCGGCCGCGGCCAGCGTGCGTCCGATCACGGTGGCCACGCCGTAGGCGATTGCCCCCCAACGCGGCCAAGCCCACCCCGCAGACCCGACTGAGCGTCACCCGATGACATCGAACACTTCACGAACCGCGGCGGCGAACCGCTGGCGTTCGTTGACCCGCGGGGCAACGATCCGAAGCGCGTCGGGGTGGACGCCGTGGGCCGCACCCAGTACGCGGACGCCGATCCCGCGACGACCGAGGGCGACGGCAACCTCGCCGGCCCGTTCGCAGAACGCGTACTGGAAGTGCACGTTCGCGTTGGCATACAGATCGACGCCGTCGACAGAGCTGAGAAGTTCGCCTAGCCAGGCGTTGTCGACGAGCATCTGCCGCCGCGACTCCTCGGCCCAGTCCACGTCCCGAATGGCGGCACACGCCACTCGCACGTCGACCCCCGACAGTCCCCAGTTCTCCTGCCTGCCGAACATCCACGACAGGACCTCCGCATCGGCGCACCATGCGATACCGGTTCGGGTGGCAGCGATGCCGTAGAACTTCGTCGTCGACTGCAGGACGACGACGTTCGGCACGTCGCAGCCGAGCACCGATCCGCTCAGCGGATTCGGCGTGAATCCGACGTAGGACTCGTCGACGACGAGGATCGAGTCCGGGTGGGCGGCCGCCGTCGCGATCAGGTCGTTGGGATCCAGATGAACACCCGTGGGGTTGTGGGGATTCGAGATGATCACCACCCGTCCATCACCGAGCGCGACGTCGAGCTGCTCGATCGACGGGATCTGTTCTCCGACAACGCTGAATCCCCGCCCGGGAAACACCTTCAGGTAATCGGTGTATGCGGGCAGCGGAACACGCACCCGGTGATGTTCGAGTTCACGGCCCATCGCCCAGATGAACTCGGTCGCACCGCGGCCCGCGATCATCGAGCCGTAGCGAACGCCGGTGACCCAGCGGTAGACGTCGACCATCTGGTCGGCGGCGTCGTAGGGATGCAGCACGATGTCCGCCGGTTGGACGCGGTGCAACGCCGCTACCGCCGCTGGCGCGGGGCCGTACCGGTTGACGCAGGTGCTCAGATCCATGTCGACACCGCGGCTCGGATCGCCGCCATGGGCTCCGAAGTCGATCGGGGTGGACTCGACGAACAACGTGGTCATGGCGTTTCCTCAGCACTCGGGAGTTGATATGTGCCGAGATTAGGAACGGCGCCCCTGTCGTTCACGCGTAGTTCATTACTCGTATTTTTCCGAGCAATCCGTGTCGCCCGCAATCTCCAGCTGATCTCCACACAACCTTCATGCAGCGAGGGACCGCTACGCCGCACCATTCACTCGAGTCACGGAACACCAACCGAATCGGAACGTCTCCGACGTGACACGAACGAGAGGAGCGGTCATGCGTACCGCATTGTTCATCCCCGTCGCCATTGCCGCAGCAGTCGTCGGAGTGCTTGCCCCGCCTGCCATTCCGGCCGGGGCCGCCGAATCGGCGATCGTCACCATCGGCCAGCTCGAGGCCCAGGGCTTCGACGTCAAGCTCGACCGGATCGGGAGCGCGGCACTGGACCAATGCGTGGTCACCAACGTTCGGAACCCGCGAGAACGGACCGAGATCATCCGCGTGGACGGGTCGGGCCGCGACCGCGTCATCCCGGTCGTCGTCGCCAGGACCGTCACGGTCTCGCTGGACTGCTCGAACCGATAGCACCCGCGACGGGAATCAAGTGGCGCATTCTGACGTCGTTCCATGGGATTCCAACACGACGAACCGGAAGGGTGCAGATGCGCATAGGAGTGGTCTTTCCCCAGACGGAACTCGGCGGAGACGTCGGGGCGGTCCGCGCGTACGGCGAGCGGGTCGAGGAACTGGGATTCAAGCACATACTGGCCTACGACCACGTCGTCGGCGCCGACCCCGACGTTCACGTGGGATGGAACGGCCCCTATGACGTTCGCACGACGTTCCACGAGCCGCTGGTGATGTTCGGCTTCCTTGCCGCGATCACCCGATCACTCGAGCTGGTCACCGGCGTAATCATCCTGCCCCAGCGCCAGACCGCACTGGTGGCCAAGCAGGCCGCCGAGGTGGATCTGCTCAGCGGTGGCCGACTCCGCCTTGGCATCGGCATCGGTTGGAACGCCGTCGAATACGAGGCGCTCGGGGAAGACTTCGGCACTAGGGGCAAGCGGTCGGCCGAGCAGATCGCGCTGCTTCGTCGCCTCTGGACCGAGCGGACCGTCACGTTCGACGGCACGTTCGACCGGGTGACCGGTGCGGGCCTCGCGCCCCTGCCGGTCCAACGGCCCATCCCGATCTGGATCGGCGCCGCATCCACTCCCGGGTACCGGCGTGCCGGGCGTCTCGCTGACGGCTGGTTCCCCATGATGGAACCCGGCCCTCGACTCGACGCGGCGCTGGCCGACATCGAGCGGGGAGCCGCCGACGCGGGCCGAGACCCGGCGTCGATCGGCATGGAGGCACGGGTGTCCTTCGATGGCGACTACGACGCGGTAGCCGGCCAGATCACGGCCTGGTCCACGGCGGGCGCATCGCACCTGTCGGTCAACACCATGGGCGCAGGGCTCGGGGATGTCGACGCGCACCTCGACGTGCTGGCCAAGATCGCCGAGTCGCTCTAGCGCACGGCCAGGTTGGGCGCGTTCGCCCGGGGCACGTGGTTAGGCTCCAATTGTCATGACGAGACGTTGCGTGCTGTCGATTCTGCTCTGTGCCCTGCTACTCGGTTCGACGAGTTGCTCGCTGTTCTCCCGCCCCTCCCCGGAAGACGCGTTTCAGGCGTTCGCCGATGCGTTGGCCCGCAAGGACGCCGGCGCGGCAGCCGCGAGGACAGATGATCAGAACGCCGCGACGGCCACGATCACGTCGATGTTCGACGGCATGAGCAAGGACGCGACGTTGAAGGTCGACCTCAGCAAGCCCGGTGATGACGACAAGACCGCGAAGCTGACCTACTCGTGGTCGTTCGGCGCCAACAAGACCCTGAACTACGACGCGACGGCGACGGCTACGCAGTCCGGCAACGACTGGCGCGTTCACTGGGATCCCACCGTGCTTCACCCCAAGCTGCAGCCAGGGATGACGTTCCAGTACAGCGACGACAAGAACTTCCTCACTCCGGTCACCGACCGGGACGGGCAGCCGCTGCTGACATGGCAGTCGATCGGCGTCGTCAACCTGACCCGTGACCACCTCGACTCCGCAGCCCCGCTCGCGTCGCTCCTGCAGCCGTTCGACGACACGATCACCGCCGAGTCGATCACCGGACAGTTCAACGGGACGCAGGACGACACCGTGACGGTGATCAAGCTCCGCCAGGACGACCTCACCGCGGTGAGCGATCAGCTCAAGCAGATCTCCGGCGTGTCGGTGGCCGAACAGGGAGCGCTGCTCACCGCAAATCGGGACCTGTCCTCACCGGCGATCGACGGCCTGCAGACGTTGTGGCAGAAGGCGATCGACGCGGCCGCGGGCTGGTCGGTGATGTTGGTCGACGACAAGGGCCAACCGACCGAGCAGCTCGCCTCGACTCCGCCGGGCGACACCCCGCCGATCCGCACGACGCTCGACACCAGACTGCAGTTGCTCGCTCAGCAGGCCGTCTCCGCGGAGGGCCGCCCCGCGGTGCTGGTGGCCATCTCCCCCACGACCGGCGGCATTCTGGCGGCCGCGCAGAACGCGGCGGCCCAGGCGCAGGGACCGATCGCCTTCTCGGGGTCCTACCCACCGGGATCGACGTTCAAGACCATCACCACGGCCGCGGCCCTGCAGGCAGGCCTGGCGACACCGGACTCCCCGGAGCCCTGTCCAGGCACGGTGACGGTCGAGAACCGCACGATCCCGAACGAGGACGAGTTCGACCTGGGCACCGTGCCGCTGTCGACGGCGTTCGCGAAGTCCTGCAACACGACGATGGCCGGGCTGGCCGACAAACTGCCCGCCGACGCATTGCCGAACATGGCGCGACTGTTCGGCGTCGGCGTGGACTACGTCGTTCCCGGCCTCACGACCATCACCGGCAGCGTTCCCAACGCCGACACCCCGGCCCAGAAGGTCGAGAACGGGATCGGGCAGGGCACCGTCACCGTGAGCCCGTTCGGACTGGCGGTCGCCGAGGCGAGCCTCGGGCACGGTTCGACGATCACACCAGCCCTCGTCCTCGGTGAGACGACGACCGCCAACGCCCCGTCTGCGCCCATTCCGCCGGCGATCGCAGAGAGTCTGCGCGCGATGATGCTGCAAACGGTGGCCGATGGCACGGCCACCGCATTGCGAGACGTTCCGGGTCTTGGCGGCAAGACGGGCACCGCCGAGTTCGGCGACAACACCCACTCGCACGGCTGGTTCGCGGGGATCACCGGCGACATCGCCTTCGCGACGTTGGTGGTCGGCGGGGACACGTCTGCTCCAGCCATCACGGTTTCTGGCGACTTTCTGCGCCCAGCCATCGCGGGTTGATACCAGCACCTGCGGAACCCCAAGTCGAGTTCAGCAAATAGTGATCATTAGGCGATCGAAGTTTCGTCAACGCCCAAACCTTCACTCCCGACTATCTGTGAGTTAGCCGATTCCGAGAACGGCGACGGAGCAGGCGTGTGAGGCTAGCTCGCGTACCGAATCAAAGACCGAGGATCGAGCCGACGTGACTTCATTTTGCCGGCGTGCATTTGTGGCTGTCGAGTGGCAAACTCGTCACAAAGTCTTACAATTTCACCAGCAACCCGACGAGCCTCTCGATGGCTCGACATTGCGACCGTATTCGACTGGATCGCCGAGCGATTCAGCGTTGTCCAGGCGCCAATAGATGAGAACTCCGCTGCGCCTGCCAACTTCTGGGGGAGGAAGCTTGACGAGTTCCGACGTGGCCGAGGGCGCGGTCGAGCCTTCGGTACCGCGGCCACGGCAGAAGCGTGCGCGGATCATCGGCCTCGACGGAGTACGGGGCCTGGGTTGCCTGGGCGTCGCGACGGCCCACGTCGCCTTCGAATACTCACCCCTGACGACCGCAGCCGGAAAGCTCAACCTCATCGGCATGGTGTTGCTGCTCTTCTTCGTCTTGAGCGGCTTCCTATTGTTTCTGCCATATGTTCGGGGCCTGACGCGTGAACCGTCGGACTCGACGATGCCCGATACCAAGCAGTACGCATTGCACCGCGTGTTGCGGGTATTCCCGGCTTATCTGGTCATCTTTCTGGTCTGCAATTATGTGTTCCGAGTCGTCTACGTGACGAATCCTGCCCTGCACCAACACGGCACTGGGCAGGGCACCGGAATGATCACCGACCCATGGGAACTCATTTCCAATCTGACGCTCGTTCAGACGTACATTCCGAAGTACTTTCAGACTGGCATCAACCCCTCGTGGTCATTGACGCTGGAGATTGTCTTCTACTTGTCATTGCCATTGTTCGGCGCGCTGCTGTTCAGCCTTCGGCGACGTACCAACATTGCGCCGCTGCGCCTGGCCCTGATTGCCCCAGCCGTGCTCATCGTCATCGGATTCGTCGGAAAGCTCTTCGTAGCACCACTTGCCGACCAAGTCGGAGTCACCGATCCGTTGCTGATGCAGTGGGGCGACAACTGGGTCGCGGTGTATCTCCGAAGTTTCCTGACGAATTCCGACAGTTTCGCCTACGGCATGCTGGTCGTGATCCTGTTCGTCGCAATGGAGCAGGGCGCCATTCCCGAACGCCTCAGTCGGCGCGTGCGTTCGATTGCCACGCTGGCGTTGATTCCGGCACTCGTCTTCGCACTCGGAATGCTGGTGCTGCAAAGCGTCTTCGCCTTGAGTTCGATCGCCTTCGCCGCGGCCATCTTCGTGGTGATCGTCGTCGCGCCGCTGGCACGGGGTGAGGAAACGGCGCTCGCCCGCTATCTCGACGTCGCACCCGCACGTTTCATCGGCAAAATCTCGTTGTCGATCTACCTGTGGCATTTCCCCGTGCTGCTGTTGCTGGGCCGCTGGGGACTGATGGCAGGTGATTCGGTCCCGGGGATGCTGCGCAACATCCTGCTGGCCCTCGCCGTGTCGATCGCGTTGGCGATCGTGACGTACTACGCGATCGAGCAACCCGCACTCAACCTCGCCAAGCGCTACCGTCCGAAGAAGGTCAACGCGTAGGACCGCCACCTGGCTAAGGTCTCTGGAGGTACGGGAGGAGATCGGTATGTCCGATGGCAAGATGGCGGACATCACCGGGCCGGGTATCAGTGACCGCTGGGGCGTGACCGCAACCGATCTCGGGGCGTCGATCCTGGCGCCCAACCGCAAACTGGTGTCAGTCTTCGGAGACACGTTCTCGGGCAACAAGGTTGGCGAAGGCCGGTGGCGCTGTAGCGCCGAGCACCATGGACGTTTGAACACGTAAGAGCTGAGCGTGCCTGACTGACCGTCGTCGGTACCAAACACACGGGAGACTGACAGGTAGGGCCGGCCCGCCACGGGGAAGCCCATACCGTGACGCGTTCAAAGCTGACTGCAGATCAACGCAACTCGTTCATGGCCGCCCAACTCGGGTGGACGATGGATGCGTTCGACTACTTCATCGTGGTTCTCGTCTACGCGGACATCGCCAAGACCTTCGGTATCTCCACGACGGAAGTCGCGTTCCTCACCACCGCCACCCTCTTCATGCGTCCGGTCGGCGCGCTGCTGTTCGGCCTGTGGGCCGACAGGGTCGGGCGCCGCATCCCGTTGATCGTCGACGTCCTGTTCTACTCGATCGTCGGTTTCCTCTGCGCCTTCGCACCCAACTTCACGGTGCTGATCGTGCTTCGCCTTCTGTACGGCATCGGCATGGGTGGCGAGTGGGGATTGGGCGCGGCACTGGCGATGGAGAAGATCCCCGTCGAGCGGCGCGGGTTCTTCTCGGGACTGCTGCAGACGGGCTACTCGTTCGGCTATCTGCTGGCGACGGTGGCGTCGCTGGTGGTCATCGATTGGCTCGACCTGTCATGGCGCTGGTTGTTCGGCCTGTCCATCGTGCCTGCGCTGATCAGTCTGATCATCCGGTCCCGGGTACGGGAGTCGGAGGTGTGGGAAGCCGCACAGGACCGGATGCGCTTGACCAGGACCAGGATCCGCGACGTGGTGGTCAACCCGGTCATCGTGCGCCGGTTCATCTATCTGGTGGTACTGATGACCGCCTTCAACTGGATGAGCCATGGCACGCAGGACGTCTATCCGACCTTCCTGCAAGCCACCCACAGCGGCGGCGCCGGATTGTCCAGCGAGACGGCCAAGCTGATCGCGGTCATCTACAACGTCGGCGCCATCATCGGGGGGATGACCTTCGGCGCCCTCTCGGGGCGGTTCGGCCGCAGGCACATGATCGTCTTCTGCGCCGTGCTGGGCCTTCCCATCGTGCCGCTCTTCGCGCTGTCCCACACGGCGGCGATGCTGTGTCTCGGCTCGTTCCTCATGCAGGTGGCGGTGCAGGGAGCGTGGGGCGTCATCCCCGCGCATCTGACCGAGATGTCTCCGGACGCCATTCGCGGCTTCTATCCGGGTGTCACCTACCAGCTCGGAAACCTGTTGGCGGCGTTCAATCTACCGATCCAGGAACACCTGGCGGCCACGCATTCGTATCCGTTCGCGTTGGTCGCGACCATCGTGCCGGTGCTGCTCGCCGTCGCCGGGCTGACGCTGATCGGCAAGGACGCCACGGGACTGCGATTCGGTACCGACGAGACGGCCTACTCGCCCGCACGCTGACGTCGCGCTCGGTGATCTCGCGGACCACCGTCCACGCGAGCCAGTATCGTCCGGTGCATGCCGACACCCTTGACGATCATGTTCTGGCCGGAGTCGGCGTACGGCCCGACGAACCAATGCATCGGACTGGCCGCGATCCTGCGCGACCGCGGCCACACCATCGTCTTCGCGGCGGAGAGTTCGTGGGCGGGCAAGCTGGCGACGCTGGGGTTCGTCGAGGAGCTGGTAGATCTCGCCGAACCGGCCGCGGATGCGGGTGACGAGGACGCAGGCAAGTTCTGGACCGACTTCATCGCCGAGACCGCGCCGGAGTTCCGCAAGCCGACGGTGGATCAGCTGGAGTCGTTCATACAACCCACCTTCCAGGCGCTGATCGACGGGGCGAAGTACTGCGAGCCGCGCCTGCGCGAGATCGTCGCCACGCACCGCCCCGACGTTCTCGTCGAGGACAACGTCGTCCTCTTCCCCGCGCTGGTGACTTCGGGTGCGCCGTTCGTGCGCATCGTGTCGTGCAGTCCGCTGGAAGTCCCTGGGCCGGGTGTGCCGCCGCCCTTCTCCGGACTCCCTAGCAGCGACGCCGGGCAGTGGGAGGCCTACCGCGCCGAATTCGATCGCACCCATCGCGCCATGTGGGCTGACTTCGACTCGTGGGTGCAGGCCCAGAGCGCCGGCCCGCTGCCCGAGCTGGAGTTCATGCCGCGAACCAATGCCGCCAATCTCTACGTCTACCCCGCGGAGGCCGATTACCGGCAGGCCCGCCCGCTGGACGACAGCTGGACTCGGATGGACTCCAGCGTGCGCGAGACCGACGGAGACTATGAGGTGCCCGCCGAGGTCGCCGACCGGCCCGACGGCAGCGCGCTGATCTACCTGTCCCTCGGTTCGCTCGGTGGCGCCGACGTCGAGCTGATGCGTCGCCTCGTCGAGGTGCTTGGCACGACCCGGCACCGCTTCATCGTCAGCAAGGGGCCGCAGGGCGATCGGATCACGTTGCCGGACAACATGATCGGTGCACAGATGCTGCCACAGACCAAGGTCATTCCGCAGGTCGACCTGGTGATCTCGCACGGCGGCAACAACACCACGACCGAGGCACTGCACTTCGGCAAGCCGTTGATCGTGCTGCCGCTGTTCTGGGACCAGTACGAAAATGCCCAGCGCATCGATGAACTCGGCTTCGGGGTGCGACTGAACACCTATGCCTTCGCCGACACTGAACTGACCGACGCCGTCGAGCGCCTGCTCGCCGACACCGACCTGCGTTCCCGGTTGGATCGGATGGGTGCCGCGATCCGCGACCGCGACGGAATACGCGTAGGCGCCGACGTCATCGAGCAGGTGGGTGCCCGGCACCGAGGTTCGCTTGCCTGAACCGCTGGACGCGCTGGACCTGACCGATGGCAAGCGCCTGGCGATCGTCACCGACGGCGACGGACTGGCCGCCGTCCCCGAGATGCGCGACGTGAACCGACGTTGGCGACGCGCTCAAGCAGGTGACGGGGTTGCCGACGCTCTGCTCGACTTGCTGTCCCGTGGCTCCGCCACCCGTGGGGCGTTCACGGTCCAGTCGTGGACATCGCGAATTGCCAGCGGGGAGCGAACCGTCGGCGTGGACCAGACCAATGAGTCGGTGATCGTCGGCGATGTCGCGGTTCTCAAGTGGGCGACGCACCTGCAGGACGGCCCGCATCCGGCCCCGCGGCGGATCAACGTGCTGCGCAACGCCCGCTTCCGGGGAATGCCCACCCCGTGGGGCCTGGTCACGTGGAAGGCGGCCGACGGCACCGAGACGTTGGTGGCCAGCGTCGATGACTATCTGCCCGGCGCGGTCGACGGCTGGACCTGGGCGGTCGACCTGATCACCGCGGCTGCCGGAGATCGCGACCCTGCTCCCTTCACCGCGGCGGCCGCCGACGTCGGCGAGGTCATCGCCGAACTGCACGCCGCCTTGTCGAGCACCGCCGTCGTCGCCTCTGC
>JAOPWT010000177.1 GCA_025965555.1 Mycobacterium sp. | reverse complement strand
TGGCCGCTGACGTAGGCCCCGGCCAGCGCTTCGGCGATCTGGCGCCGGTCGCCGACGCCCTTGCGCAGGGACACGATCGCACGCGGCGCGGCCAGATGTTCCGGCCAGACCTGCACCGCAGCCCCGGTCAGAACCGGTTGCGGACCGATCTCCATCAACACCGAGCAGCCAAGCGCCGCCACGGTGCGCACGCTTTCGGCGAACTGCACGGGCTGGCGGGAGTGCCGTCGCCAGTACTTCGCATCGAGCGGAGTCTGGGGCGTGAGCACGGCGCCGGTGCGGTTGCAGACCAGCGGCAGAGTCGGAGCGGCGAACTGGACTTGCGCTGCGTACGACTCGAATTCGTCGAGGACGGGCTCAAGCAGCTCCGAGTGGAAGGCGTGACTCGTCGCCAGCCAGGTGCAGCGGATCGCCTCCTCCTCGAACCGGCTGACGACCTCTTCCAGATCCTCGCCAGGACCCGAGAGCACGGTGTTGGGTCCGTTGTAGGCGCCGACCGATACCCGTGGGAACTCGCCGGCGATCTCCTCGACCTGCTTGGGGTCGGCGAACACCGCCACCATGCGCCCGCCCTCGGGCAGGCTGCCGAACAGCCGGCCGCGCTCGGCGATCAGCCGCACACCGTCCTCGAGGCTGAACACCCCGGCGACACATGCGGCTGCGTACTGGCCCACGCTGTGCCCAAGCACGACGTCGGGCTCGATGCCCCACGACTGCCACAGCCGGGCCAGGCCCATCTCCACGGCGAACAGCGCGGGCTGCGCGAACGACGTGTGCCGCAACGTTTCTCCGGCCTTGCCACCGGTCTCGCGATCGGTGGCGAACATCACCTCGAGCAACGGGCGCTCCACGATGTCGCTGACTGCGTCCGCGCAGCGTGTCACGGTCTCTGCGAAAATCGGTTCGGCGTCGAACAACTCACGCGCCATCCCGCGGTACTGGCTGCCCTGCCCGGTGAACAACCACGCCGTCGTCGGATGGTTCGTGTGCTCGCCACGGACGACGCCGGGTCGCGGGCGGTTCTCCGCGAGGTCGGCCAGGGCCGAGCGCGCACCCTCGACCGAGTCCACGACCAGCGCGGCGCGATGCTCGAAATGCGAACGGCCCGCCCCGGCGGTGACGCACACTTCGGCGATATCGACATCCGGGTTGGCGGTCAACCAGGCCTGGTAGCGCTGAGCCAACGCCACCAGCGCCTCCGGCGATCGCGCGGACAGCGGGAGCACGCTGACCCGGTCAGTCGGCGCTGCCGACGCCGATGCGGACTTCGTCACGATGTCGTCGGCGAGGTGCTCGTCGGTCGCGGGCGGTGCAGTTGGCGCCTCCTCGATCAGCACGTGGGCGTTGGTCCCGGTGAAGCCGAAGGAACTCACGCCGGCGCGCCGCGGCCTACCGTTGGCGTGCCACGGAGTCGCCTTGTCCACGACCCGCACCGGCAGCGAGTCCCACGGAATGTGCGGCGAAGGGTTGTCGAAGTGCAGGCTCTGCGGCAGCACCTCGTGCTGGAGCGACAACACGACCTTGATCAGACCTGCTGCCCCGGATGCGGACTCGGTGTGACCGATGTTGGTCTTCACCGATCCCATCAGCAGCGGCCGGTCCGCGTCACGCGAGCCGCCGTAGGCGGCCGCCGCGGCCTGCACCTCGATCGGATCCCCTAGCGGAGTGCCCGTTCCATGCGCCTCGAGGTAGTCGACATCACCACCGGTCAGACCGGCGCGAGTGAGCGCCGTCCCGATGAGCCGTTGCTGTGCACCACCATTGGGGACAGTCAAGCCACTGGAAGCGCCGTCCTGGTTCACCGCGCTGCTGGAGATGACGGCGCAAACCCGATCCCCGTCGCGCTCCGCGTCGCTCAGCCTCTTGAGCACGAGAACTCCACAGCCCTCGCTGCGCACGTAACCGTCCGCGGAGGCGTCGAACGTCTTGCATCGCCCGACGGGAGAGAGCATCCGCGCACGGGATGCGGCGACCATGGTCACCGGACTCAGCAGTACGTTCACACCGCCGGCCAACGCCATGTCGCAGTCACCGAAGCGCAATGCCTGGCAGGCCTGATGGACCGCGACCAGAGCCGAGCTGCATGCGGTATCGAGCGCCACCGACGGCCCTTCGAGTCCCAGCGCGAAGGCGACCCGACCGGAGATGGCATTGAGCGCGTTGCCGGTGATGAAGTGGGGTTCGATCTTGTCGATCGACTCGGCCGACAGCAGATGCGCGTACTCGTTGGCGGCCACGCCCATGAAGATGCCGGTTCGGCTGCCGCGCAGCGCGCCCGGCGAGTAGCCGGCGCGTTCCAGGCCCTCCCAGACCGTTTCGAGCGTCAGCCGCTGCTGCGGCTCTATCCACACCGCCTCGCGCGGTGAGATGCCGAAGAACTCGGGATCGAAACCGTCGATCCCGTCGAGGAATCCACCGAACCGCGTGTAGGTCTTGCCGGGAGCGTCCGGATCGGGGTCGTAGAACTCGTCGATGTCGAAACGGTCCTCGGGGACCTCGCGGATCGCATCGATACCGCCGGACAGCACGTCCCAAAAGGCCTCCGGGTCGGGGGCACCGGGGAAACGGCACGACACCGCGACGATCGCGATCGGTTCGTCGATACGCGTCGTCACCGATGCCACCGGAGTGCGCGTGGCGGGTGCCTCGTTGAGGCCGAGCACGTCGCCGAGTAGGTAGTCGGCCACGTCGGACAGCCGGGGGTGATCCATCACCAGGGTGATGGGCACCTCCCTGCCCACCCCATGCTCGATGCGGCGGCGCATTTCGACGGCCATCAGGGAATCCATGCCGAGGTCGAAGAATCCCGCATCCTCGCGGATCTCCGTCACGTCGACCCTCGTCACCTCGGCCACCGCGTCGCGCAGGTAGTCGGTCAGCAGCTTCTTGCGCTGCTGGGTTGGCGCGTTCACGAGCCGCTCGACCAGCGGGGTCTTCCCGGACGGCGTCATGGCGGGCACCGCATCCGGCACCTCGTGCTCCAACTCCGCCAGGAATGCCCGCCTGCCGGCCTGCTCGTAGAGCGGTAGGAAGCGAGCCCAGTCGATTCGGGCGACGATTCCTTGTGTGAGGCCTGCTGCTGCCGACGCCGCCACGACATCGGCAAGGCCGGCCAGCGCGTCGGAAGGGGACAACGTCCGGATCCCGCGCTGCTCAAGTCGCGCACGGGATTCCGCGTCGGCCATACCCGCGGCCCACGGACCGAAGTTGACGCTGACGCCGGGGACGCCCAGCTCTTGGAGGCGCCAGGCCAGTCCGTCGAGGAACGCGTTGGCGGCGCCGTAGGCGGTCTGGCCGAATCCGCCCCACACCGAGGCGATCGACGAGGTGCTGATGAAGAAGTCGAGCTTCAGGTTGGCCGCTGCCTCGCTCAGATGCCAGGCGCCCCAGACCTTCCCGGCGAAGACGCGATCCACTTCGGCGTCGTCCAGGTTGCTCAGCGGGGTGGTGCCGATCTCGCCAGCAGCGTGGACGATGCCTGCCAGTGGCGGCAGTTCGGCCTGCAGGCCTGCCAGTAGGCGGGTGACGTCGTGCGCGTCGGCGACGTCGGCGGCGACGGCTCTGACGTCGCAGCCGTGCTGCGTGATCAGTGCGTCGATGCGCTGTTGGGCGGCCTCGTTCGGTGCTCGTCGGCTGGTCAGGACAAGATGCTTCGCACCGTGTGCGGCCAGGTATCCGGCGATCTCCAGCCCGATCGCACCCAGCCCGCCGGTCACCAGATACGTTGCGCCGTCGCGCAGTTTCAGCGGTGTTCCGCTGGGCTGCTCAGTCCGTCGAACCAGTCGGGGTACGTACACCGCGTGATCGCGCAGCGCGACCTGGTCTTCGCGCGCGGCGGAGTCGGGTGCCGTCGTGACCCGATTGATGAACCGGGACCATTCGTCGGGGGTGCCGTCGGCCAGATCGGCCAGCCCGCCCCACACCTGCGGATGCTCAAGCGCCGCAGCTCGACCGAAGCCCCACAAGGCGCTCTGCTCCGGTGCCACGGTGTCGGTATCGATGACTCGCTGTGCACCGCGGGTCACCAACCAGATGGGGGTGCGTAGGTCAGCGGCGACCGCGGCGCGGAACAGCCGGCGCGTTCCGCCCAGGATGCGCTGCTGCATCCTCAGAAGCGACGGCATCGACGGCTCGGTCTCGGCGTCCACCGCCGCGACGTGCACGATGCGTAGCGCCGAATCACCCGCTGCCGCAGCGCGCAACGCGTCTGCGAGCTGTTCGGTGTCGACGTCGGACGTCGGCAATCCGACGAACCGATGCCGTTGCCCTCGTGCGGCGAGCGCCTCGACCAACGGTGCAACCGCAGGGGAGTCGGCGCCGACGAGAATCCAGGTGGATCCTGCGCCGGCATCCGCTCCGGAGAGTGGCGTCGGTGACTTCTGCCAGCTAATCTCGTAGCGATCTTCCGCAATCGGCTGGGTCGTGCGCTGCCGATTGTGTTGTGCTGCAAGCTTAGTCAGCACTTCCAGGGTCTGTCGATCGTTGCCTGCGCCGTCGAGCAGGGCCGCCAGTTCCTCGATCCGGCCCTCCTCGAGTAGGCGGACGGCCTGAGTGTGCGCGGCAACGGGCTGTTGCTGTTGCTGGGCGGCATCCCCCCGGTTGTCGCGGAACCAGTACTGGCGCCGTTCGAACGGGTACGTGGGCAGGTCGAGCTTCCGCGCGTGCGGCTGACGGAGGGCGGCGAAGTCGGGTACGTGGCCGAGGACGTAGGCATCGGCGAGGGCTTCGGTGATCTGCCGGTGGTCGGCGGTGTTGCGACGCAGGGACGCAATCGCCCGCGGTGCGGTCGCCGGGTCGGGCCAGGCCCGAAGCGCTGCGGCGGTGAGCACCGGCTGTGGGCCGATCTCGAGCAATACCTTGCAGTTGAGCTTGGCGAGGGTGTGCACGCTCTTGGCGAACTCCACCGGTTGGCGGGCGTGCCGACGCCAGTAGCCGCCATCGAGTTGCACGCTGCGGCCCAGCGCGTCGCCGGTGCGGTTGTCGATCAGAATCCGTTGGGGCGCCGCGAAGTCGAACTTCTGCGCATACGCCTCGAACTCGTCGAGGATCGGGTCCAGTAGTGCCGAGTGGAACGCGTGGCTGGTGTCCAGCCAGTCACAGCGGACACCGTCGGCGGTCAACCCGGCCACCGCCAGCTCCAGCTCTTCGGCGGGTCCGGACAGGACGGTGTTGGAACCGTTGTAGGCAGCGACCGACAGGGTGGGGGACTCGTCGGTGATGCCCTCGACGCGCTCGGCGGCGGTGAACACCGCGGCCATCCGGCCGCCGCCGGGCAAACTACCGAACAGGCGGCCGCGCTCGGCCATCAGCAACATTCCGTCTTCGAGGCTGAACACGCCGGCAACGCACGCCGCCGAGTACTGGCCGACGCTGTGGCCCAGCACCACGTCGGGTTCCATGCCCCACGACTGCCAGAGCCGAGCCAGCCCCAGCTCCACCGCGAACAAGGCCGGCTGCGCGTAGGAGGTCTGCCGCAGTGATTCTTCGCCTTCCGGGCCATCCGCGTCGAAAATGACGTCCAGCAGCGGCTTTTCGAGAACGTCGGCGACTGCGGCCGCGCACCGGGTCAGCGTCTCGGCGAAGACCGGCTCAGTGTCGAACAACTCTCTGGCCATGCCCACGTACTGGCTGCCCTGACCGGTGAACAGCCACGCGGTCTTCGGAGTGTCATGGGATTCTCCGCGGACCAACCCGGGTGCCGGGCGGTCGTCCGCGAGCGCCCCGAGCAGATCGATGGCGGATTCTCGAGAATCGACCACCAGGGCGGCCCGGTGCTCCAGGTGCGCGCGGCCCACCCCGGCGGTGAAGCACACGTCGGCCAAGGTGGCCTCCGGGTGCG
>JAOPWT010000145.1 GCA_025965555.1 Mycobacterium sp. | reverse complement strand
CCTTAGGTTTTCGAAGTTGACACCCTTGACCACACGGCCGTCGTCGACGTCGAGACACGGGATCACGCGCACTGCGACATCCATGTTCAGTATTCCCCCGGTGAGCCGACTGCCGCCGCGATCTCGAGGATCTGCGCGTGCACGCTGGGGACACCCGCCAGCGCCGAACGCGACGTCGGCGTCCAGTCGTCGCCTGCGAGGTCGGTGACCTTACCCCCGGCTGCGCGGACCAGTGCCACTCCCGCTGCGTGATCCCACACGTGGTGACCGAAGCTGATGGCGCCACCGAGCACTCCGGCACCGGTGTACGCGAGGTCGATACCCGTCGAACCGTGCATCCGGATCCGGGAACACCGGCGGCTCAACTGTTCGAGGGTCGCCATGCGATACCGGCCTGGGAACTCACCGCGCGAATCGACGTTGAAGGTCCCGATGCCGACGATCGACTCCCTCAGGTCGGCCGTCTTCAGCGCCGGCTGGGCGATTCCGTTGGCGTACAACGGCCCTCCCACGACCGCCGTGTAGCGCACATCGGTGAACGGCAGCCAGGTGAGGCCGGCGACGGGCACGCCGTCACGCAGCAAGCCGAGCAGGATCGCGGCCGTCGGCAGGCCCGCCGCGTAGTTGAAGGTGCCGTCGATGGGATCGAGGACCCACACCAGATGCGAATCGATCGGGGCGCCGCCGAACTCCTCGCCGTGCACCCCGATGCCGGTGGCCTCCCCCAGCGCCTTCACCACTTGACGCTCGATCGCGAGGTCGACCTCGGTGGCGAAGTCGTTGCCCTTCTTGCGCACCGCCGACTGCGCGCGATGGCCTGTGATGAAGGGCTTGGCGGCGACGTCGAGGATGGCCGCGGCCTCGGCGACGAGCCCCTCGAGATCAGCCTCGTCCAACGCCATCCCGATCTACCGACTCACCGCAGCGAGAGCCTCGGGAAGCGTGAAACGCCCTGCGTACAGCGCCTTCCCGACGATCGCACCCTCGACGCCGACGCCGGTCAGCGTCGCGATCGCACGCAGATCGTCGAGGCTCGACACCCCACCGGAGGCGATGACGGGCGCATCGGTGCGTTCGGCGACGCCGGCCAGCAACTCGAGATTCGGGCCGTTGAGCGTGCCGTCCTTGGTGACGTCGGTGACTTCGAACCGGGAGCAACCCTCCGCATCGAGACGCTCCAGCACCGGCCACAGGTCTCCGCCGTCGGTTTCCCAACCGCGTCCGCGCAACCGGTACCGACCGTCCTCCAGTTTGACGTCGAGACCCACCGCGATCTTGTCCCCGTGCTCGGACATCACCCGCGCGCACCACTGCGGGTTCTCCAGCGCCGCCGTCCCGAGGTTGACCCTGGCACAACCCGCGTCGAGTGCAGCGGTCAAGGATTCGTCGTCACGGATGCCACCCGAGAGTTCGACGGCGACGTCGAGCTTGCCGATGACCTCGGCGAGCAGCTCGCGGTTGGAGCCGCGGCCGAACGCCGCGTCGAGATCGACGAGGTGGATCCACTCGGCTCCGTCGGTCTGCCAGCCCATCGCGGCGTCGAGCGCAGAGCCGTAGTCGGTTTCGCTACCCGCCACGCCCTGCACCAGGCGTACCGCCTTGCCCTCCACCACGTCGACGGCAGGCAGAAGTATCAGCGCCCTGTCGGCTGGAACGTCACTCACTATGAGAGCCCCTCGACCCAATTGGCGAGCAGCGTCGCGCCGGCGTCGCCACTCTTCTCCGGATGAAATTGTGTTGCGCACAAGGCGCCGTCCTCCACTGCCGCCAGGAACGGCACGTGGTGTGTCGCCCACGTCAGCGACGCACCTGGATCGCCCTCCCATTGCTGGGCGGCGTAGGAGTGCACGAAGTAGAAGCGGGTATCGGCGTCCAGACCCTTGAACAGTGCGCTGCCCGATGCGGCGTCGACGACGTTCCAGCCCATGTGCGGAATCACCGGTGCATCCAACCGCACGACGGATCCGGGCCACTGACCGCAGCCGACGCTCTCCACGCCGAACTCGACCCCGCGGCTGAACAGGATCTGCATGCCGACGCAGATGCCGAGAACGGGATGGCCCTTGGCCAGACGCTCGGCGACGATCCCGTCGCCGCCCACTGCGCGCAGACCAGTCATGCACGCCTCGTAGGCGCCCACGCCGGGCACCACCAGACCGTCCGCTGCCGCGGCAGCGGCAGGATCTGCCGTCACCTCGACCTGCGCACCGACCCGCTCGAGAGCGCGTTGAGCCGAGCGCAGATTGCCCGAACCATAGTCGAGGACAACGACTTTCGTCGTCACAAACTGCCCTTCGTCGATGGCACGCCGGTTACCCGCGGATCGGGCTCGACGGCCTGGCGCAGCGCGCGGGCCACGGCCTTGTACTGCGCCTCGGTGATGTGGTGCGGGTCGCGGCCGTAGAGCGTGCGCACGTGCAGGGCGATTCGGGCGTTCATCGCCAACGATTCGAAGACGTGGCGGTTGATCACCGTGTGATACGGCACCGAGTTGCCGGCAATCGTGCTGTGCAACATGTGATCCGGTTCGCCGGTGTGCACGCAGTATGGCCGCCCGGACACGTCGACGGAGGCATGGGCTAGCGTTTCGTCCATCGGGATGAACGCGTCGCCGAACCGGCGGATGCCCTTCTTGTCTCCGAGCGCCTGGGCGAGCGCCTGACCCAGCACGATCGCGGTGTCCTCGACCGTGTGGTGTGCCTCGATGTCGACGTCACCCTTGGCGTGCACCGTCAGGTCGAAGCTGGCGTGGCTGCCCAGTGAGTTCAGCATGTGGTCGTAGAACGGCACGCCGGTGCTGATGTCGGTGATGCCTGTCCCATCGAGGTCGAGCTCGACGACGATGTCGGATTCCTTGGTCTTGCGTTCGACGCGGGCGCGGCGGGTCACGATGCTCCTACTGGGCTGCTGTTGTCGGCTGAGGCAAGTTCGGATTCGGCCACGGCGGCGCTCGCGTCGAGCAGCACGTCGTTCTCGTCGGCCAGGCCGGTGGTGGCGCGCAGAAAGCCGGGGATGCCGACGTCCCTGATGAGCACGCCGGCGTCCAGATACCGTTGCCACGCCCTTGGCGCATCGGCGAAGTCTCCGAACAGAATGAAGTTGGCGTCGCTGGGAATCACGCGAAAGCCCATGCCCGCCAAGGCTTGCGACACGCGATCGCGTTCGGCGATCAGCCTGGCGACGCTGCCGAGCGTGTCGTCGGCGTGCCGCAGAGCCGCGCGGGCGGCCGCCTGCGTGAGCGAGGACAGGTGATAGGGCAGCCGGACCAGCAGCAGCGCGTCGATGACGGCGGGGTCGGCCACCAGGTAGCCGAGACGACCTCCTTCGAATGCGAACGCCTTGCTCATGGTGCGGCTGACGACCAATTTCGCCGGGTAGTCCGCCAGCAGCCGCACGGCGCTGGGCTGCGACGAGAACTCGCCGTACGCCTCGTCGAGGATCACGATGCCCGGAGCCACGTCCAACAGCCGACGCAGGTCCTCGAGCGGAACACTCTGGCCCGACGGGTTGTTGGGGCTCGCGAGGAACACGACGTCGGGTTGACGTTCGGTGATCGCGGCGACGGCGACCTCGACGTCGAGGCTGAAGTCGTCGGACCGGTTCGCCT
>JAOPWT010000138.1 GCA_025965555.1 Mycobacterium sp. | reverse complement strand
GAGATCTACGACGAGATCATCGACGTCGCGTTCGACGACGCCATCGCCGTCGCGCGGGATCTCGGTACCGACGAGGGCATCCTCGGCGGCATCTCCACCGGCGCCAACGTGTGGGCGGCGCTGCAGGTGGCCAAGCGCCCGGAGAACGCGGGCAAGCTCATCGTGACGGTCGTCTGCGACTTCGGTGAGCGCTACATCTCCACGGCGCTGTTCGAGAACATCAGGGAGTGAACGCGCCCATGACGTTGTTCTCCACCCTCCGCGAGGATCTGCAGAACGCACGGGCACAAGACCCGGCCTCCCGAGGCGACGTCGAGAACGCACTCGTCTACTCGGGCCTGCACGCGATCTGGTCCTACCGGCTGGCGCACCGGATGTGGGCGAAGCCCGCGCTTCGGGGTCCCGCCCGCGTGCTGACGCAGTTCACCCGCTTCCTCACCGGTGTCGAGATCCATCCCGGCGCGACCATCGGGCGCCGCTTCTTCATCGACCACGGCATGGGCGTGGTGATCGGGGAGACCACCGAGATCGGGGACGACGTCATGGTCTATCACGGGGTGACCCTGGGCGGCCGCAGCCTGCAGCAGGTCAAGCGTCACCCGACGATCGGCAACCGGGTCACCATTGGTGCCGGTGCGAAAGTCCTTGGCCCACTGAGCATCGGCGACGACAGCGCCATCGGGGCCAACGCGGTGGTCACCCGCGACGTTCCTGCGGAGTCGACGGCGACGGGGATTCCTGCGGTGATACGCGTACGGACGGAGAAGCAGCGCGAGCAAGGGGTCGACCCCACCTCGTACATCGATCCCGCAATGTACATCTGAGGGCCGCCGCAGGAGAGTGGCCTGACCAAGGATCGCGCTGAGTAATTCTCTGGCCGATGACGGGCATCCGTTTGTACCGTCGGCGAACGTGACGTCATTCAGCCTTTCCCGCCGGCGCGCTCTGCAATTGTTCGGTCTCGCCGGTGGTGCCGCCATGCTGGGGCCCGTCCTGGCGGCCTGCGGGACTTCCGGTGGCGGCAATGCCCTGCCGGGGAACGCGCCGTTGGCGGGCAAGTTCGAGAACGTCAGCCTCAAACTGCTCGTCAATCAGCCGCACGTCACCTCATTCCGCGACGTACTGGCTCCAGCGTGGTCGAAGGAGACCGGCGGCACTCTCGAGGTGACGGCGGCTCCTTACGATCAGCTCACCAGCAAGCAGATCCTCGACGTTCAAAGCGGCACAGGTGAATTCGACGTATTCGATTACTTCTACTTCGGGCTGGGCGACTTGGTGGACGCGGGAGCGCTCGTCGATCTGTCGAAGTGGATCGACGCCAACAAGGCCGGGATCGGGGTTGACGGCTACCTGCCGTCCATCTATGACCCGTACACCCTGCTCGACGACAAGCGGTACGGGTTGCCCTACGACGGCGACGTCCACATCCTGTTCTACAACGCCGAACTGCTGGATCGCCACGGAGTCGAGCCGCCCAAGACCTGGGACGACTACGACGAGGTGGCAGCCAAGATCACCAAGGACGCCCGAGGCGCGGCCTATGGCGCAATCGTTTCGGGACAGCAGGTTCCGATGATCCTCGGGTGCTCGTACATCAACCGCCTCACCGGATACGGCGGAGAACTCGTCGCCGCCGACGGGAAGCCCGCGTTGACCTCGGACGCGTCGGTCGCCGCCCTTCGGCATCTCGTCGACGTCGCGCCCGCCGCGCTGCCGACCCCGCTTCAGGTGGGGTTCGACCAAGCCAATCAGGCGTTCCTGTCGGGACAGGGCGCACTGTTGGACACCTGGACCGACATGGCGCTGAGGGCCGAGGATCCGACCGCCTCGAAGATCGCCGGTCGATGGGGTGCCGTGCCGCTTCCCGTCGGCGGAACCAACACGACCCCACGGACGGCACTGGACGCTGGATTCGGCCTCGGAATCTCGACCGCCTCGAAGAACCAAGACGCCGCAGCGGCATTCATCAACTGGGCCACCGCGACACCGCAGAATCTTGCCGTGTCATCGACCGCAGGCGCCGGGATCGACCCGGTGCGTGGCGCAGTCCTCGACTCGGACGGCTACGCCAAGGTGGTCACCAAGGCGATCAACCCGATCCGCGAAGGACTCAACGGACATCCCCTGGTATGGCCCAAGCAAGCAGGCGCGCCAAAGCTCCTGCAGGACTTGGTGGATCAACTCGCGCTCGCCATCGCCGGCAGTCAGACCGTCGACCAGTCACTGGAGATCGCACAGAAGAGTTGGGAGAGCGCCGCGACATGACGCGACGTGTCCCGCTCTGGCTGGCGCTGCCGGCCATCGCCGGACTGGTGTTGTTCCTGGTCTATCCGACGGTCTATCTGGTGGCGCTGACCCTGACCCACTCGTCACTGGCCCATCCGTTACGCGCCTTCAGTGGCATGGACAACCTTCAATCCGCCTTCGCCTCACCGGCATTCATTCCATCGCTGTGGCGATCCACGTTGTTCGCGGTGCTGGGCACCGTCGCCACCACGGCGATCGGTTTGGTGCTGGCCCTTCTGCTGCGTGCTCGCGGCACTCGATTCGGAGTGGTGGGTGCACTGATGTTGTTGCCATTGGTCACCGCTCCGGTGCTCGTAGGGGTGGCATGGAAGTTGCTGCTCGCTCCCGTGGGTGGTGGGTTGGCCAACGTCTTCGCGGCGGTGGGGCTGGCAGGGTTCAACCCGCTGGGCTCCGGCGTGGGAGCGTTCGCGACGCTGCTCGGCATCCACGTGTGGCAATGGACGCCATTCGCGGTACTGATCCTGTTCGCCGCACTGGGGGTGGTGCGCCCCGAACTACTCGAATCGGCGCGCATCGACGGAGCGGGTCCTCGGCGCACCTTCACCACGGTGACGTGGCCGGCGATCGCACCCACGGCGTGGGCGGTCGCGGTTCTGGAACTGGTGATCGGGTACAAGGCGTTCGATCTGATCGTCGTCATCACGTCAGGGGGACCGGGTTTCGCCACCACGCTGACACCGTTCGTCGTCTACCAGACTGGGTTGCGTGGCAGCTTCGACATGGGTACCGCGGCAGCACAGACCCTGGTCTTCGCCCTCGTGGTCGGCGCAGTGGCCACCGGGTTCACCGCCGCGCGAGCGCGCAGCGTGCGGGCTGAGCAGTCATGACGCCGCGGATCGGCGCACGCGTGACCGTCTGGGCCGCACTGGTCGTGGTGGTTGGGGTGGCGCTGGTGCCCATCGGGTATCTGGTGTCGCTGTCGGTACGGCCTCCCGGCGACGTACTGAACTCCAGTCTGGTGCCCAGCGAGTGGACGACGTGGAACTTCGTCTCGGTATTCCACACCATTGCTCTGGACACGATGCTCGGAAACTCATGGGTGTCGGCAGTGGGTGCGGCACTGTTGGCCGTCGTGATCGCCGTTCCTGCAGCCTATTTCACCGCGCGACGGTTTCGCGGCGAGCGGCTGCTGACGGTACTCCTTGCGAGCTACTGCGCCCCGCCGGTCGTGGCGATAATTCCGCTGTTCTTCCTGCTGCGCTATGTCGGCCTGACCAACAGCGTCGCCGGGCTCGTCGTGGTCAACGGAATCGCCAACGTGCCCGTCGCAGCGTGGCTGCTCGACGGGTTCGTCCGCCGCATCCCGGTGGAGATCGACGAAGCTGCGGTGGTCGATGGCCTGTCGGTGGCCGGGGCATTCCGAAAGGCGATTCTGCCGCTGTTGTGGCCCGGCGTGGTGGCTGCGCTCTTGGTCGTCTTCTTCCTGAGCTACAACGATTTTCTGTTTGCCGTTTACGTGGCAGTGACCAAGGAGAGCCAGACGTTGACGGTGGGCTTGTCGTTGTTCCAA
>JAOPWT010000111.1 GCA_025965555.1 Mycobacterium sp. | reverse complement strand
TCGGTACCGGGCGACTGCCCCGAGTTCAGTTGACTCGCGGGTGTGAATTTCAGGCCGCGAGTGCGACTAGGTTGTGCAGCTACACAACTCTCATGGACGCACCTCGAGCCTTGAGGTCGGACCAATCTAATGGCCTGATGTGCCAATGTATTGACAATATGTCAAGGCATGTCCAGACTTCACCCACCCGGTAACTTGCGCGCCTCAGTTCGCGCCAGGAAGGGGTGTGGATGCACTAACATGGACGCACTAAACGGAGAACGCACATGGCAGTCTCAGCAGCGATCAACCCCTCCGCCGATACAGGCGTGGCTGTGGCTGCGACTGCGGCGAGCAGCTATTACGCCCCCCCGCTGCGGGCGGCGATTGTGGGCACCGGCGGGATTTCCCGCATTCACGGTTGGCGTTTGCAGGACCTCGGCTCGACCGTCGTCGGCGTCTGCGGACGCGATGTCACAAAGGCCCGTTCGTTGGCAAACGAGTTCCGTCCTGCCAGTCAGCCAGACGAGCAGGCCCGTCCCATTTCGGCGAGCTCGCCGGCGGGTGCTTTCGATGACCTCGGCGCCATGCTCGACCAGACCAAGCCCGACGTGTTGCACGTCTGCAGCCCGCACGGACTCCACGTCGCGCACGCCATCGAAGCGGTCAAGCGCGGAATCAACGTCATCATCGAAAAACCCATGGCGACTGAGGAGACCGACGCGGAAGCCCTGGTCGCCGCCGCGATGGAAACCGGCGTCCACGCGGCCGTCTGTCTGACCAAGCGGTCGTATCCGATGGTTGCCGAGTTGCGCGCACGTATCTTGGCCGGCGAACTCGGCGAGGTCAATGCACTTCGCGGCGGATTCATGTCATGGGATTCCAATCACGACAACTGGGGCTGGGGATTCGATCCCGAGGTTGCCGGAACCTCTTACGCCACAGCTGATCTCGGAGTGCACTGGCTCGACTTAGCCGAACACGTCACCGACCGCCGGATCATCGAGGTCGACGCCCGGTTCTCCACATTGCGGCCCATTCGGTACAGCAACGATCAGCCTATCCAGGTCCAGGCCGAGGACTACGTCCGGATCTTCCTGGACTTCACCGGCGGGGTGGTCGGCTCAGCGACGTTCTCCGGTGTCACTGCCGGCGAGCCGAATGGCTGCTCGATCGACATCGACGGCACCGACGGCGGCTTCCATTGGAAGGTCGATCGGCCCAACGAAATCCTCCACCGCCGGGCGGACGGATCAGTGACGACCATCATCCGCAACCCGGAGGCCATGCCAGCCTCCGCCGCGCGCTTGTCATTCTCACCGGCCGGTCACGCCGAGGGTTTCGGCGATGCCTTCCGCAATCTCATCCGCGACGTCTACTTGGCGATCGGCGGCGCCGACGTCCACTACCCAACACTTGCCGACGGGCACCGACTGGTCTCCGTCGTCAAAGCAATCCAGTCCAGTGCGCAGATACGAAGGGCGGTCCGCCTTGACTAGTATCCCCTTAGACGAACTGTCGGCAAAACTGGCAGGAAACGGTGCAGGCGAACGTAATTCGATCGAGCTGCGTGGCATCGAGAAGCGCTACTTCAACGCAGTCGCGTTACATCCCATCGACCTGGACATCCGGGACGGCGAGTTCTTTTGCCTGCTCGGACCGTCTGGTTGCGGCAAGACGACGACCCTGAACATCATCGGAGGATTCGTCGAGCCATCCGGCGGCGTCGTTCGGATCGCGGGCACCGACGTGACCAAGCATCCGCCCAACCGGCGCCCCGTCAACACGGTCTTCCAGTCGTACTCGCTCTTCCCCCATCTGAATGTCATCGAGAACGTGTGCTTCGGCCTGCGGATGGCGCGGGTGCCCAAGGGCGAGCAGCGCAAACGAGCAGAAGAAGCTCTGGAACTGGTGGGCTTGGGCACGTATTCCCAGCGGGAGGTCAACCAACTCTCCGGCGGCCAGGCCCAGCGCGTTGCCATCGCTCGCGCACTGGTCAACAAGCCTCGCGTGCTGCTGCTCGACGAACCGCTCGGTGCGCTGGATCTGAAACTGCGCAAGCGACTGCAGACCGAACTGTCCCTCATCCAGCGACAAGTCGGTACGACCTTCGTGTTCGTTACGCACGACCAGGAAGAGGCGATGGCCCTGGCCGACCGCATCGTGATCCTCAATGAGGGCCGCATCGAACAGATCGGGACTCCTGAGGAGATCTACCGGAGGCCGGCCAGCCTCTTCGCGGCCGACTTCATCGGCGAATCGAACATCTTGCGCGGCAAGAAGGACGGAGACACTTTCGTGCTGGAGAACGGCGCCAAGGTGCCGCTTTCAGCGAACGCGCCCGATGCTGTTACCTCGGTGGTGATCCGGCCGGAGGCGCTGCGAGTCGGCGAGGATGGATTCCTTGCCGCACAGGTACTTTCGAGTGCCTACCTCGGATCCATCACCCGCGTGGTGATGCAGCTCGAGAATTCGGAAACACAAGTGGTGTCGTCGCTCAATGACCACGACATGCACAACCTCACCGGAAACGCGCTGGAATTCGGCGAACGCGTGAAGCTTTCGTGGTCGGAAAGTGCAGCCCATCCACTCGTAGAAGCTCATTGATCAGGAAGTTGGCCATGTCCAGAATCGCTGATAGCAAGCTCAGCCGCCGCTCGTTCGTCCTGGGATCGCTCGTGCTTGGAGCGGCAGGCCCGCTCGCCCTGTCCGCGTGCTCGTCAGGAAGCCCGGGCGGCGGTGGATCGTCCTCGGCCGGGGGCACGGTCAACTGGCTGACCTGGTCGGATCACTTCTCGAACGACCAGCTCGCAAAAGTCGCGTCGAACACGAAGATCACCGGCAACCCGAAGCTGTTCTCGGACAACGCCGATGCGTTCTTGCAACTCAAGCAGACCGGATCTCAGTTCGACATGGTCTCGGCGGACGCGCTGTGGGTCAAGAAGTACATGGAGAGCGGCCTCATCGAGCCGTTCGACCTGAGTTCGATTGGCGCCAGCTCCGAGCTGTACCCGATGGCCAAGACGTTCGACTTCCTCAACGACCCGAAGGGCGCCATCGGCTACCCGTTCTCGTGGTCCACCGTTCAGATCTACTACAACCCGGCCAAGATCAAGACGCCGCCGGATTCGTGGGAATCATTGACCGATCCACAGTTCAAGAACATGATCGTCGCCGAGAACATCCCGACGGACCTGATGGCGATCGCCGGAATCGCCTCGAGCGGTGCGAAGGATCCGTACTCGTTGAACCCCGACCAGATCAAGGCTGCCTCTGGTTACCTCGCAGCGCTCAAGCCGAACATGGTCAAGCTCGCGACGCAGAACAACGAGATCGTGTCGATGTTGGCCAGTGGCGAAGCCTCGATCGGCATCTCCAACCTCGGCACCGACGTCCGAGTCAAGAACGCGGGTGGCCCCGAGATCAATTCGGCGTACCCGAAGGAAGGAACGATCGGGTTCATCGACTCGGAGATGATCACCGCGAAGGGCAACAACAAGGAACTGGTCAAGCCATTCCTGGATGCGATGGAGCGGTCGGAGTTCATCGTGGAGAACTTCAAGACCAACTGGCGCCCGTTGTTCAACGAGGCAGCAGCGAAGGTCTTGCTGAACGATCCGGCGACGGCCGACTACGCCAAGCGCCTCTTCATGGACGCCCCGGAAAAGGCGCTTGCCATGACTCTCAAGGGTCCGGCCCAGGATCAGCAGGCCTACACCGAGGCGTTCAACCAGGTCTTCGGCGCCTGACATGACGGTTGGCTCGACGGCAGGGGTCGGCGTGCAACCCGGCGCCTCGGCACCTCGACGGGCTGACGTCAAGCGGGAGCGGCGAGATTGGCGTCAGTACGTCGGGTTCTACCCGGCTGCAATCGTTTTCGGTGTCTTCTTCATCGCACCGCTGTGCCTGATCGTCGTCTACTCGTTCTGGCAGACCAAGAACTACGAATTGGTTCCGGCTTTCACGTGGGACAACTACCACAAGATCATCGCGACCAATACGTATGTGAAGACCTTTGGCAAGACGGTGGTGATGGCCTTTGCGGCCACGATCACCACCCTCCTGCTGGCGTTTCCGTTCTGCTACTGGCTGGTTCGGTACGTACCCAAGAAACTGCAGCGGGTGCTGTTTCTGTTGGTGATCCTGCCGTTCTGGACCAGTTATCTGCTTCGGGTGTACGCCTGGGTGGCGATCCTGGGCGACAAGGGTGCAATCAACAGCCTTCTCAAAACCGTTGGCCTGACTCACGAACCG